>JAEDFS010000066.1 GCA_016297895.1 Marvinbryantia sp. | reverse complement strand
GGTGTGATCAACTAGACAATCTTATCGCCACAGACGAAAAAATCCTCAGTGAATACCAGAAACGATGAGCAAAGTCATGTTAAGATGATTTTTTACTTATGTAGGAATATTTTGTGAAAAACATACAATATAATCTCCTGATAATCAAAAAATATACAAAACTAGCATAAAAATCCTTTGAAAATGCAGCATATTATGTGGACTTTTATTCATTAATATGTAATAATATTTTTAAAAGTCAAAATCACCGTTTCAAGATGATGATTTGAGATTTTGCTTTTTACATGTTTCCTGTGTATAAAGGAAAAGAGAAGGAACGGAGGAGAAAAAATGGCAATCAGAGAATGTGGAAAAGGGCATATTTACGATTCCGATCAGTATGGTGCATGTCCGTATTGCAACACTGGAAGAAGCATGATCAGTTTTGGCGCAGGCAATGATGTGGGAAAGACTTCAGCGCCTGCCGGATATAATGCAACTGTTGCGCCGGGAATGCAGGTGAATCGTAATCCGGGTGCGGCATCCTTTACAGGATATTCCGGGTTCCCTGTTAACGGATCGGATGATGAAAATCTGGGAAAAACCGTTGCACCGGATAGTTACCGCAAAAAGATGGAAGAAAAGAGCAAAACAGTCGGAGTATTTAAGAAAAAGTATGACCTTGAGCCGGTAGTGGGCTGGCTGGTATGCGTTGAAGGACCCACAAAAGGGAAAGATTATCATCTGTGGGCCAGGATAAATACGATCGGACGAAGTGAAAAAATGGATGTTTGTCTTCAGGAGGATATGACAGTCTCCAAAGAAAATCATGCCCGTCTGGCTTACGATCCCAAACATAACAATTTCCAGATCATTCCGGCAGATAGCACCAACAATATTTATCTTAATGACGAACCGATCTATGTGCCTACAAAGCTGAATGCGTATGATGTTGTTGAGTTTGGTGAGACTAAAATGGTTTTTGTTCCTTTCTGTAACGATCAGTTCCAGTGGAAGACCGGGCGTTGAATAGGGTGAAGTAGAATGAGTATTTTTCTGTGGAAAAGGAAGAAGAAACCGAAGGAGAAAATAGAACCGGAAAGATCTGAGGATAATTTACCCTTGCCGGTACCGGCAGTGAGAAAGCTCAGTTATGCAGTGGCAAATGTGCAGGGAATAGGAAGAAGAAGCCGTCAGGAGGATTCCTTCGCTTTTGTAAATGCGCTGGATGTCACTGAAATCGCCGAAAAGGGATTATTCGCCATAGTGGCAGACGGTATGGGCGGCATGAAAGATGGAAAAATTGCCAGTGAAAGTGCCATTTCCAGTCTGAAGGAATCCTTTGCGGAACTGGAGTATGAGGACGATCTGGCAGAGCAGCTCCTTGAAGGAGTGCTTCGTGCCGGCGAAGAGGTGTATGAAAAACTGGGAGGCGATGGCGGAAGCACTGCGGTTGTCTGCATGTGTTATGACGAAAAATTATATTTTGTCAGTGTGGGTGACAGCTTCTTGTATCTGAAAAGAAATGATCAGCTGTACCGGTTGAATCGGGAACACAATGTCTTACAGCAGAAATATATGCAGACGATTCGACGTGGATCTGCAGACCCCATCCCGGCGCAGCAAAGTGAAGAAAAAGCCGCCCTGACACAGTTTTTAGGCATGAATTTTCTGGATGATGTGGATTATCTGCGTAAACCGTTTGCCCTGCAGGATAAAGATGTTTTGCTGTTGTGTTCGGATGGTGTTGGCGGTGTCCTGTCACAGGAAGATATTCTTTCCTGTTTGAGTCTATCTTCCCCATCGGAAATATGTGAGGAAATTGAACGCAGGATACAGAGAGAAAACAGAACATACCAGGATAACTACACGGCATTGATTATCTGGTGTGAAAAATAGAAAGAGAGGAACAAAGGATGAAAAAAGTATTCGTCGCATGGGTGATGGCAATTCTTCTTGTATTGGGAATGCCGATGAAGGCATCTGCTGATTTTAGTGTAGATACAAGAAATAGTGTAGCCGTTGTATATACCTGTCTGGATATGGACCGCGGAGAGTATGGTTTTGGTTGGGGAACAGGTTTCTTTGTAGGAAAAACAGGAGAAAATCCGACATACCTTCTTACAAATTATCATGTAATTTCTGATTTTGTGAATTATGGCGCAGGTGAACTGATTGGTTGTAATATCAATGGAGTGGATATGCAGGGACGAAGCAAAGTCAGAGTATATTATGATTCGAACGAGTACAATGAGGCTTACGTTGTAGGGTATAGTGAATCAAAGGATGTGGCGCTCTTAAAGCTTGCTTCTGCTACGGATAAAAGAAAACCGCTTCCATTGTGCAGTCCGACGGATGCTATGGTTGGTTCACAGATTTATGCCGTAGGATATCCTGGATTGTCTGAAAACATTTTTGCCGGTTCCACTACTTCCTGGAGCGAATCAGATGCCAGTGTAACAGGTGGTACATTCAGCCGTATTTTTACTACGGAAGGAACCGGAAGAGTCAACATCCAGATCGATTGCGTGATTCAGCATGGTAATTCCGGCGGACCGTTGGTTAATGATGCGGGCGAAGCGATCGGAATCAATACATGGGGCTTTTCCGCGGATTCTGAATCAGTAAATTATGCAGTTAGTATTGATGAGGGAATTACACTGCTGAGACTGTATGGTGTAGAGTTTACCACATCCTCCGGTACAGGAGAAAATACAGGTGATACTCAGATGACGGATACACCGAATATAACTGAAGGCAGTCAGAGTATTGACGGCAGTGCAGAGGCTATAGAAAATGATATAGCCCAGAATACTCCCAGTTCTTCAGCAGTAACTGAAGGAAATGAAGAAAAATCCAAAGCTAATTTAGGGATGTGGATCGCCATTGCTGTCGCCGTATTGGCAGTAGTCGGTGCCGGCATATTTATCATTTTAAGTAAAAAGAAGAAACCTCAGCCGGAACCTGTTCAGCCGACACCTGTGTCGCCGGAAGCTTTCAAGAGACCGGTGGTTCGTTCAATGTCAGCACAGCATCAGGGTATGCGGGTGTCTCTTTCTGATCGTCAGATTCTCATAGGAAGAAGCAGAGAATGTACGATCGTATTTAAAGAAGGAACACCAGGTGTCAGCGGCAGACATTGTTCTCTGGCCTGGGATGCTTCATCCAGAGATTTTGTTCTTACGGATCTTAAATCTACATATGGAACATATCTGCAGAATGGACAGAGGCTGAATGCGGGAGTACCCTATCACCTTCGTGCAGGAGAATGTTTCTATCTTGGCGAAAATGCCAATATGCTGAGTGTGAATTTGGAGTAAACAAATATGAAACTTAATAGTTTTACCTTTACCAGTCAGGGCGGCAGGGAATATAATGAGGACAATCTGGGAGAGAAAAGCTTGTCTTCCGGTGGACTCTATGTTCTTGCGGATGGATTAGGCGGCCACAAAAACGGCAGTTTAGCTTCAGAAACAATAGTAAATACACTTCTTAATGCTGAGGAACCATCAGAAGAAGAGGATGCACAAGAGTGGCTGTGCAGCCAGTTTGTAAAAGCAAACGAAGAAATATTGAAACTCCAAAAAGAATTACACAGCAATATGCAGAGTACGGCAGTGGCACTTTTGATCAGAAAAGACAAGGCAGATTGGGCTCATCTGGGGGATTCACGCTTGTACTATCTGCATGACGGAAAAATTGTGTCTGTCACAGAAGACCACTCCGTTGCTTTCAAGAAATATAAAGCAGGAGAAATCACCCGCGCCCAGATCAATCAGGATGTGGATCAGTCACTTCTTTTAAAGTCTATGGGTAAAAAAGAAGGCTGCACGGCAGTATGCGAGAGCGCTGAAGATGGTTTGAAACCGGGAGATGGATTTCTGTTGTGCTCCGATGGCGCGTGGGAATATCTGTACGATGAGGAAGTGGTAATCGATTTTCTGAAAGCCGGGGATGCCAGAGAATGGGGAGAATTTCTTTTATTAAGAGTCATTAACCGTGTACAGTCCGGAAATGATAATCTCTCTCTGATCACAGTGTGTGTTGAATGACAGTGCGCAGAAAGGAGAAAACATGAGCAGAAAAATATCCGCAGTGCTGCTTTCTGCGGTACTGGTGTTTTTTTCAGCTTTTCCGGTACTGGCAGAAAGGGAGAATAATGTCGTCGTTTCGGTCGTTTCCGCCTATTATACGGAGGGTATATTTTATACGTTTGTTGATTCTGAAACAGAAGCGGATCTGGAACAGTATGAAACCGGGCTGAGGATCAACAATGTTACGACACTGGGAGAAGGATCTCTGCAGACCTTGAAGAAAAGCGACCTTGTGGTTCGTTATATGCTTCTTCTGGATCTCTCAACTTCCATGCCAAAGTACCAGAAACAGATTTGTTCCTTTGCGGATGCATTGCTGAAATCAGAAACACAGGAATATCAGGTTACCGTGGGCGGTTTTGGCGAGAAGTTTGAGATACTGGCAGAAGATCTGGACAATTGCGAAGACGTTCAGAAAGTGATCGAGGAAACGTCCTGCGATCATCGTGCAACGGATATCTGTGGAGGAATTTCAGCGGCACTGAAATATCTTTCCGGTAAATGTAAAAGTGGAAATGGCCCTGTGAATCTGATCGTATTGACAGATGGTATTCCTTATCTGGCCGGTAATTATGAAAGCGAAGAAAAAGGCATCCTGGAGACTTCGCAGAATGCTGCGCAGATGATCAGCCAGACACCGGAGGTCATTTTGCATACAGTCGGTGTGAATTCCTGGGATCCGACAGTGTTGGATGCACTCTCTTCCGGAAAAGGGCTGGATTTCACAGTGACTACTATCCAGGCAGCAAAAAGAGCCGGAAAAAACATAGCAGCATTTACAGATGATCTGTATGTGACACAGATTCCTTTTACCTGGAATTATACTGAAGACAGGCTTAGCATGCAGCTGTTGCTGCAGGTGCCGGACTCTATGGACATGTATTTTGCCGACATGGAAAATGCAGGAAACGCTGATCGAATCCCGGAGGTAGATCCGTCAGATACATCACAGATCGTTATTCTGGAACCGGAAGGAGGATCTGAAGACGGTGATGCAGAAACTGCGCCCGAAGAGTCACAGCCTATAGAAGGTTCTGCCATCGATGAAACAGAAGAAGGTACCGGTGAAGATGGTTCGGAAGAAGAAGGTTCAGCCGAACAAGGCTCAGAAACATCGGAAATATCGGAAACATCTGAAGTTACAGAGACATCTGGCACATCCGAAATACCGGAAACATCCGGGATCGTATCTGAGGGTGTTGTGGAAGATGCATCGCAGAATGCGGAAGGTAATACCAGTACAGGCATAAGCTGGCAGATCATAGCGGCAATCGCCGGTGGGCTCGTTCTTCTTGTGGTTATCGTTGTAATTGTTATGATGCGCCTGAGAGGGAAAAAGGCTTACAAAGGTGACGGAAGTGGAGTTTTAATGCAGCTGGAGGTCATTTCCGGCAACTGCAGAAATAAAAAGAATACGATCTATTTGAGAGATGAGCTAATCATTGGCCGCAGCTCATCCTGCGATATCATTTTCGAAGATAAAGACGTTGCACTCAAAAACCTGCGAATCTATACAGACAATCAGATGATCTATCTGGAAAATCTCAGTGCCGGGTCAACAATCTATCTCAATGGCATGAAGATCTTTGCAGAGAATCGACTGAGAAGCGGAGATGAGGTTGCCATCGGAGACGTAAAATTCCTCCTGCGCTTCTAATCTCATCAAAAACTGCACCGACAGTGTATTCAGACACTGTCAGTGCAGTTTTTTCATGGCGATACAGGAATGTAAGCCGTTTTCCCCCACATAGCTTACCTCCCAGATCACCCTGGCAGCAGATTGCTTTCCGTCAGGTGTAAAACAAAAAACAATCGTCATATTTCATCCTCTGAGGCGATATATTGTGAAAAAAGAGCTGTGATCAATTGTGAGAAAAGCCAAAGCAATATATACGGCAATACTTGCTGTTATTATCATGATTTGTACAACATTACATACAGCTTTTGCGCAGACAGACCCCACAATGAGTTCATCCGAAAGCACCGAACCAGTCTCCGTACAGGCCCCCTGCGCTGTACTCATGGAAGTCAGTACAGGCGAGATTCTATATGAAAAAGCTTCAGAAGAACAGCGTACCCCTGCCAGTGTAACAAAATTAATGACACTCCTTCTGATCTACGAGGAGATGGAAAAAGGCACGCTGCATCTTACGGATACCGTTACTGTCAGTGCCCATGCCAAAAGTATGGGCGGTTCCCAGGTATTTCTCGAGGAAGGAGAACAACAAACCGTAGAGACTATGATCAAATGTATTGTCATAGCCTCGGGCAATGATGCCTCGGTGGCCATGGCAGAGCATATTGCAGGAAGTGAGGAAGCCTTTGTACAGCGGATGAATCAAAGAGCAGCTGAACTATCTCTGTCTCATACAAATTTTGTAGATTGCTGCGGACTTACAGATGATGAGAATCACTATATGAGTGCGAAAGACATTGCGGTAGTCTCAAGGGAGCTTTCCTTACGTTTCCCGGAAATTTTCAATTACTCCGGCATATGGATGGAAGACATCGTGCATAAAACAGCCCGGGGAGAATCACCATTCACTCTGACGAATACCAACAAAATGCTGAGAAGCTTTAAAGGATGTCTCGGCCTTAAAACCGGCAGTACCAGCCGTGCCGGTTTTTGCGTCAGCGAAGTGGCAGAAAGAGATAATATGAAGATGATTGCAGTGATCCTTGGCGGCGAGACTTCTAAAAGCCGGTTTGCCGATGCGGCTGCATTATTGAATTACGGTTTTGGCATGTGTCGGTTATACACAGATCCATCTGTCTCTGTACTTTGTCCCGAAATCCAATGGGCCAGGAATGGGGATTACTATGCCTGTGCCGCTGAAGATTTCAGCTGGCTGGATACCGGAAGCAGTGACTTTTCAAAGATAGAAAAAACCACAGAATTTTTTCCTGAGCTCATCGCTCCATTATCAAAAGGGACGTGCGTCGGTAAACAGATATACTCTTACGAAGGAAAAATGATCGGTGAAAATCAGCTGTTGCTGACTGCGGATGTGATGAAAAAAACGTGGAACGACTGTCTGACAGAGATTCTTTCCAAATTACTGTTTAGCGGACAGGGGAGCATTCTTTCTTGAATTATGAAAAAGAGTATTGTATACTCCTAATTATGGCTGTCCGAAAAGAAAAAAGATAAGGAAGGAAGATCATGTCAAGACTCTGTGTTAAAACATACGACCAGCTGGTGCATAAGTCATCTATGCCTGCCGCGTCCGTCAGGCTGGCATTTTTGACGGATTATCACAATGGCAGTCCTGCACTTGCAGATGAGATCCTTTTGCGCCTGTCTCAGATTTCTCCCGACATGATATGCATTGGCGGTGACATGCTTGTGGGAAAACCCGATACATCAACAGCACCGGCTCTTGAATTCGTAAAACGAGTTTCAGAAGCATATCCTGTGGTTTATGCCTATGGGAATCATGAATATCGCATGTGCCTTTATCCGGAGACGTACGGGGATGCAGGGCAGCGCTATGAAGAGGCGCTTTTGCGGATGCCATTGACCTTACTGCGAAATTCCTCCGATTCTTTTGCGGTAAAAGAGCTTTCCTTTTCTTTTACGGGATTGGAGATTCCGGCGGTAAATTATAAAAAATGGAAGAAGATTCCCTTTTCCGCAGATGACGTACAGCACCTCGTGGGAAAGCCGAACAAAGAGAACATTCAGGTGCTTCTGGCACACAATCCTGTGTACAGCGATGTGTATCTTGACTGGGGCGCCGATATAATTCTATGCGGGCATATGCATGGGGGGATCGTAAGGCTGTTTGGGCGACCGGTGATCGGTACGGATGGTCGATTCTTTCCCCGGTATGGCTATGGAAGAATCGATAGAGCGGATGCCTCTGTATACGTCAGTGCAGGACTGGGGGAACACACGATTCCGATCCGCCTGTTTAATCCACGGGAAATAGTCGTTGTGAATGTTACAAATGAAATCTGAGAAACGAGGAAGCTATGGAACTTTCTGTCAAACTTCCGGTGTTTGAGGGTCCGCTGGACCTGCTTTTGCACCTGATCGATAAGAATAAAATTGATATATATGATATTCCGATCGTAATGATTACGGATCAGTATCTGGAATATGTGCAGCAGATGCCTCAGGAGGATCTGAATCTGATGAGCGAATTTATGGTCATGGCAGCTACACTTCTGGATATCAAATGCCGTATGCTTCTGCCAAAAGAGGTGAACGAGGAAGGCGAGGAAGAGGATCCCCGGGCAGAACTGGTGGCCCGTCTTCTGGAATACAAGATGTACAAATATATGTCCTTTGAACTGCGTGACCGAATGGATGAGGCACAGCAGCAGCTGTATCATGAGGGGCAGATGCCAAAAGAAGTGGCCGAATACAAGGCTCCCGTGGATACGGAACATCTTCTGGACGATATGACACTGCAAAAGCTTCATGAGATCTTTAAAGATGTGATCAAACGTCAGGAAAACAAGAAAGATCCGATCCGAAGCAATTTTGGCAAGATCCGGAAAGAAGAAGTATCTCTTACGGATAAGCTGGATTATGTAAAGGTATATGCCAGAAATCATGGTCATTTTACTTTCCGCTCCCTTCTGCATGCTCAGTCATCTAAGACACAGGTGATCGTTACCTTTCTGGCGATCCTGGAGCTGATGAAAGCCGGTGAGATCACATTAAAGCAGGAGGAGACCTTTGGGGAGATATATATTGATGTAAATACAAAGGAGGAGCATACGCATGACGATTCCGCAGCTGGAAGCAGCAATTGAGGC
>JAEDFS010000065.1 GCA_016297895.1 Marvinbryantia sp. | reverse complement strand
CTGGCGCCTGAGGATTACGGAATGTTTTTAAATATTTACAGGCAGTATGAGGCGGTCAATCAGTCAGCTGTGGGAGATGCCTATCTTCAGAAAGCGTTGCATATTCCGGATGAAGATACGGAAGACTATTATCAGAAGGGATGCATTTATTTTTACCTTCAGGATTATACGAAGGCACAGGAGTATCTGGCAGGACCTGTAGAGGCGGGACATCAGGAAGCGACAGAATTGATGGGGCAGGTCTATCTGGCTCTTGGAGATACGGTTCACGCAAGGAATCTGTATCAGCAGTATCTGGAAAAGTTCGGGGAGACACCTTTGGTATATAACGGACTGGTGCTCTGCGACCTGGCGGAGGGAGCTTATGATTCCGCACTTGCCAATGCACAGACGGGACTTGCCCTGGAGAGCGAGGACGGAAAACGGGATCTTCGCTATAATGTGATCGTGGCATATGAGAAAAAACTGGATTTTGCTGCAGCAAAAGAAAAGGCGGCGGAATTCGTGGAGCTTTATCCCGACGATGAAGCCGGGAAAAAAGAATACGACTTTTTAATCACCAGATAGGATGGAGTAGAGTATGACGGGTTATGAAATGGAAGAATTGGAAGAACGGGTGATCCTGATCGGTGTGGCAGTGAGGGACGGGGATGATACGGAGCAGTCTTTAAAAGAGCTTCAGGAACTGGCATCCACTGCCGGAGCTGTGACCGTGGGAATGGTGATCCAGAACCGGGAGCAGGTGCATCCCGGCACTTACATCGGCAAAGGAAAGATCGAGGAAGTAAAGGAGATGGCTTATCAGCTGCAGGCTACGGGCGTGATCTGCGATGACGAACTGTCTCCGGCACAGCTTCGCAATCTGGAGCAGGAGCTGGATCTGAAGGTCATGGACCGGACGCTGATCATTCTTGATATTTTTGCTTCCAGGGCCTCTACCAGCGAGGGAAAGATCCAGGTGGAGCTTGCCCAGTTAAAATACCGGCTGGCAAGGCTGGTGGGCCTTAGAAGTTCACTTTCCAGACTGGGAGGCGGAATCGGAACAAGGGGTCCGGGAGAAAAGAAACTGGAGATGGACCGGCGTCTGATCAAAAACAGGATCGCTCAGCTGAATCGGGAACTGGAAGAAGTGAAGCGGCATCGTGAGGTCACCAGAAGCAAACGAAGCCGGCAGTCTACGGCGGTGGCAGCTATCGTTGGGTATACCAATGCAGGCAAGTCCACGATGCTGAATAAGCTAACAGGTGCGGGGGTGCTGGAGGAAGATAAGCTCTTTGCGACACTGGATCCTACCACGAGGGTGCTGGAGCTCCCCTCCGGTCAGGAGATCCTGCTGACAGACACCGTCGGATTTATCCGCAAGCTTCCCCATCATCTGATCGAAGCATTTCGAAGCACGCTGGAGGAAGCAAAATATGCGGATGTGATCCTTCATGTGGTGGACGCATCCAATCCCCAGATGGAGCAGCAGATGCTGGTGGTCTATGAAACCCTGGCAAACCTGGGCGTCACGGATAAAACAGTGATCACCCTGTTTAATAAACAGGACCGGTTGGAAGAAAAGGAGACCCTGCGGGACCGGAAGGCGGACAAAGTCCTTTTTACCTCTGCAAAACGGGGCAACGGGCTGGAAGAATTAAAAAAAGTGCTTGAGCAGTTTCTGGATGAACGGCAGGTGCTGATCGAGCGGGTGTATTCCTATCAGGAGGCAGGAAGAATCCAGCTGATCAGGAAATACGGAAGGCTTCTGGAAGAGGATTACCGGGAAGAAGGAATCTACGTAAAAGCTTATGTCCCCATGGAAATTTATGGGTCAGTGACGCCTTAAAATATCTTGACAATTAAAAACCCAGCGCATATAATGGCAATTGTAGTGACTTACTATTTTATTATTTTTTTATATTTGATGGAGGTACCAAAATGAACAAGGGTACAGTTAAGTGGTTCAACGCGGAAAAGGGTTATGGATTTATCACAGGCGAAGACGGAGCAGATGTATTCGTACATTTCTCAGCTATCCAGGGTGAAGGATTCAAATCTCTGGAGGAAGGTCAGGCTGTTTCTTACGATTTAACTGAAGGTGCTCGCGGAATGCAGGCAGCTAACGTTGTTAAATTATAATTTGGCAGAGTAATCTTACTGGCGTAAAGAAGGAATCCGCTGAGGCGGGTTCCTTTCTTTGTCCTGCAGGGAACCAGGTTCCCTGCAGGACAAAGTGCTCCGCACGGATCGCACTGCGGCGGAGAGGGAAGTGGCTGCAGAGCAGCCCCGCCGCAGGCGGAGAATCCTGCAAAGCAGGATTCATTTTAAAATCAGGGAACCAGGTTCCCTGCAGGACAAAGTGCTCCGCACGGATCGCACTGCGGCGGAGAGAGAAGTGGCTGCAGAGCAGCCCCGCCGCAGGCGGAGAATCCTGCAGAGCAGGATTCATTTTGATACAGGAGACCATCATGATCGATATTATATATGAAGACAAATGTATTCTGATCTGCCGCAAGCCTGCCGGCCTTGCTGTGCAGAATGCGTCCATCGGGAAAAAGGATCTGGAAAGTATGGTACGCACTTATCTGGCGGAAAGAGAAGGAAAGTCAGCTCCTTATCTTGGAATTATTCACCGTCTGGATCAGCCGGTGCAGGGACTTGTGGTGTTTGCAAAGAACAGCAAAAGTGCAGCTTCTTTAAGTGCTCAGGTACAGGACGGAAGGATGAAAAAGTACTATCTGGCAGTGACAGATGGACTCCCCGCAGAGAAGACGGGGGAATTGGTTCATTATCTGAAAAAGGACGGAAGGACCAACACTTCTTCGACAGTTCCGGCACAGGTGCCCGGGGCAAAGAAAGCCTGTCTGAGATATCAGGTAAGGGAAGAAAAAGGCAGAAAGGCTTTGCTGGAAATAGAGCTTTTTACAGGACGCCATCATCAGATCCGGGTGCAGCTGGCGGCGGCAGGGTTTCCGATTGTGGGAGACCGGAAATATCATCCGTCGAAAGAGCCTGTTTCCGGAATGGGGCTTTGTGCATACCGTCTGGAACTGATCCATCCACAGACGGGAAAGGAAATGACATTTTTCTGTGAACCGGAAGGGGAGCCTTTTACTGATTTTCCCGTGAAAAAAAAGTCTTTCGGGAAGCTTCTTTTTCACCGGAATCATAGGATCCCGAAAAGCGGGGCATACTAGACCATGCGGGTTAATAGAAGAGATTGGAGTCAAAAGGCCCCAACCGGGAAGCAGGCATGGGAGAAGCGGGATGCAGAAGAATTGGGTAAACGGAATCAAAATCGTGGGAATTGCAGCGGCAGTATATCTCGGAATGAAGTATGTACTGCCGGCTGTGATTCCTTTTTTCATTGCATGGCTTCTGGTGAAATTAGTGCTGCCTGCCGCAGATTTCTTTTACCGGAAATACCATCTGAGCCGGGTTCTCTCAGGGGGATTTCTTCTTATGCTGCTTCTGGGAGTACTGGCAGTACTTATTTATATACTGGGAAGTCAGCTGTGGAGGCAGATCTGTAATCTGGCAGCCAATCTGGATGGCTATGCGCTGCAGACAGAACAATTTGTCAGCGACTGCTGCAGGATGGTGGAAGAGAAGACGGGGATCCATGCGCAGCAGATGGAGCAGTTCGTATATCAAAATTTTCAGGTGCTGGAGGAGAGTGTAAAGTCTTATTCCGTTCCGGGGATGCTGAAGAATTCTCTGTCTTATATGATGGGATTCTTCCGGTGGCTTGGAGTGTTCCTGGTGATGTTTATTTCAGTAGTATTGCTTTTGAAGGATTATGATGAGATTCGCAGGCGATTAAACGAATATCCGTTTTTTGAGCAGACGAGCCGGATCTTAAAGGCCATGCAGAACCTGGGAGGAGCATGGCTGAAAGCGCAGATCACGATCATTCTCATTGTGATGACCGTGTGTGTGGCAGGTCTATGGCTTTTGCGGTACCCGTATGCACTTCTGATGGGCATTCTCATCGGCCTTCTGGATGCGCTGCCGTTCATCGGAACGGGAACGGTTCTTGTCCCCTGGGCCCTTTATCTGGTATTTACCGGGCAGGCAGCCTATGGAATCTGCCTGGGAGTTCTGTTTCTGGCAACAAATATGCTGCGTGAGTATCTGGAACCGAAACTGATCGGGGATAAGATCGGCGTATATCCCATTGTTATGGTGATCACCGTCTATCTGGGACTTCGGATCTACGGAATCTCGGGAGTCATTTTAGGACCGGTCAGTTATCTCCTGATCGAAGAGATCTATCGGGAAATGAATCCTTCCTCCTCCCGGGAGTGAGTTTTAGGCAAATGCCGGAATTTGTTTAAAAATTCACAAAAAATGCCAGTATTTTACCGCCCTTTTCTGTGGAAAAGCGATAAAATAACTGGACATCAGCGATAAAATGATTTAAAATAAAAGCCAAATAGCAATAGGAGGCAGCATCCGATGGATTTCAAAAAAGATGGATATCGTAACATAGCGATGATTACCCAGATTGGAATCAGCATGCTGGCTCCCATTATTCTTTGTGTGTTCTTCGGTGTCTGGCTGGATGAGACCTGGGGATGGCATACGGTGCTCCCCCTTCTGATCCTGGGGATCCTGGCAGGCTGCAGGAACTGCTATCTGCTGTTAAAGCAGTTGATTCCAAAGAACAAAGACACGCAGGAAAAGGAGAAGAAAGACCATGGAACATCTAAATAACGGAACCGGGGATTCCCATCAGACCCTTACGGAGCTGATTCTGGGAACGGTACTGTGGGGCATTGTGATCTGCCTTGCAGGGATCTGGTTTGTGAGTGACAGAGTGGTCTGGCTTTTATCGATGGGAGCAGGTGTGGCGGGAGCTGCAGCAATGGCAGCTCATATGTACCGGTCCATTGAATATGCCATGGAGATGCCTGGTGATTCCGCCGGAAAATATCTGCGGAAACAGTCTCTTCTGCGCATGGGCGGGGCAATGGTTCTTGCGCTGGGTGCATATTACCTGAAAGGAAATGTCGTTGCTATTTTCTTGGGGCTTCTGGCATTAAAGCCGGGGGCTTATGTGCAGCCTTTGCTGCACAGAGTGTTAGGAAATCTGAAGAAAGGAAGGTGAGAAGGTGGGAAGCATTGGTTTAAGCCAGGGCTTTTTGCTGGCAGCGGAGGGCAGAGATGTGGATTTCATGATCCACGGTCTGATCAGATTTGAACTGTTTGGCCAGGAGCTGTGGATTACCACAACACATGTCAGCGTTCTGATCGTAATGGCAGTATTGCTGGCGTTTGCTGTTGCAGCCAACAGCAGGATGAAACGGGCGGAAGAGATTCCCGGAGCATTTCAGAATGTGGTGGAGCTGATCGTGGAGATGCTGGATAAGATGGTATCCGGAAGCATGGGTAAGTATGCCGGAAAGTTTGTCAACTACATCAGTGCCCTGTTTCTGTTTATTTTTGTCAGCAATATATCCGGCCTTTTTGGACTCCGGCCGCCCACAGCAGACTATGGCGTCACTTTGCCGCTGGGTTTGATTACATTTGGTATCATTCAGTACAATAATATCAAATATAACAAAGTCGGTGCATTTACAGGGCTGTTTCAGCCACTGCCGTTTCTGTTTCCGATCAACCTGATCGGAGAGATCGCAGTGCCGTTTTCCCTGTCCCTGCGTCTGTTCGGCAACGTACTTTCAGGAACGGTTATGATGTCCCTGATCTATCAGCTGCTGTCCAGGTTCGCAATCGGATGGCCGGGCATTCTGCATATTTATTTTGATGTCTTTTCCGGAGCGATTCAGACATATGTATTCTGTATGCTGACGATGGCGTTCACCGCTCAGAAGATGCCGGAAAGCGATTCATAAAACAACAGTTACACAAGAACAAAATTTTAGGAGGAAATAAAAATGATTACAAACGAAGGATTAATTTTAGCATGTTCCGCAATTGGTGCAGGTCTGGCAATGATCGCAGGTATCGGTCCCGGTGTTGGACAGGGTATCGCTGCAGGTTATGGTGCAAATGCAGTGGGAAGAAATCCGGGAGCAAAAGGTGATATCATGTCCACCATGCTTCTTGGACAGGCTGTTGCCGAGACAACAGGTCTTTACGGTCTTGCAATCGCATTCATTCTTCTGTTTGCAAATCCGCTGTTAGGAAAATTATAAATAGCGGCAGACAGAAAGAATAGAAGGGAGGCGAAACCTTGGACAGATTGTTTAATCTGGATGCGCAGCTTCTGATGGACACTGTGCTTCTGATGATCGCCATGCTGGTCATGTTCACATTCCTCTCTTATCTGCTGTTTAATCCGGCAAGAGAGTTTCTGAAAAAACGTCAGGAAAAGATCAAAAATGATATTGACACGGCTCAGGCGGATAAGGATCAGGCGAGGCTGTTAAAGGAAGACTACGAAGCCAGAATTAAAAACATCAACAAGGAAGCAGATGAGATCTTAAGCCAGGCAAGGCAGAAAGCGCTGCAGAATGCGGAAAAGATCAAAGAAGAAGCCAATGAAGAGGCTGCCCGCATCATAGCAAGAGCAAATGCACAGATCGAACTGGACAGAAAGAAAGCTGCGGATGATATGAAGAAAGAAATGATTTCCATTGCTTCACTTATGGCAGGGAAAGCAGTTGCTGCATCTATTGACACGAAGGTACAGGATTCTCTGCTGGAGGAGACATTGAAGGAAATAGGTGATGACACATGGCTAAATTAGTTTCCAAAATATATGGAGATGCCTTGTATGATCTGTGCCTGGAACGACAGAACCTGGATGAAATGACAGAAGAAGTAAAGATGGTGCAGGAAGCACTTGCGAGTACACCGGAGTTGATGCAGCTTCTGATGAATCCGGATATCTGTAAATCGGAGAAGATCGATTTTACGGAACGGGTATTCAAAGGAAGAGTCTGTGATGATCTGGTGGGATTCTTACGGATCGTGGTGACGAAGGAACGCTGCAGCGATCTGGGAGCGATCCTGGATTATTTTATGGACAGGGTGAAGGCATATCATAAGATCGGAGTGGCATCTGTCATTACCCCCGCAGAATTATCCGATGAGTGGAAGGCAAAGGTGGAAAAGCGGCTGCTGGAGACCACCGGATATGTGAAAATGGAAATGTCATTTGAGACCGATCCGTCATTGATCGGGGGTATGGTGATCCGCATCGGTGACACAGTAGTGGACAGCAGTATCCGGACCAAACTGGAGGGGCTGAGCCATAAACTGATGAATATGTCACTGGAAAGCAATAATTAGGATAGAAAGGATAGAAACCTCATGAATTTAAGACCAGAGGAAATAAGTTCTGTAATCAAAGATGAGATAAAGAGATATTCCTCCAAAATGTCTGTTTCCAATGTGGGAACGGTCATGCAGGTGTCTGACGGAATTGCCCGTATTCATGGTCTGGAGAGCGCAATGCAGGGAGAACTTCTGGAGTTTCCCGGCAATGTGGAAGGTATGGTGCTGAACCTGGAAGAGGATAATGTAGGTGCCGTACTGTTAAGCGATGCCACCAGTATCAGTGAGGGAGATACCGTAAAGACCACAGGACGTGTGGTTCAGGTGCCGGTTGGAGACGGAATGCTGGGACGTGTTGTCAATGCACTTGGACATCCCATTGACGGCAAAGGCCCCATCAACTCAGAAAAATACAGAGAGATCGAGCGTGTGGCTCCAGGTGTTATCACAAGAAAATCGGTTGATACACCGCTGCAGACAGGAATCAAGGCGATTGACTCCATGGTTCCCATCGGAAGAGGACAGCGTGAGCTGATCATCGGTGACAGACAGACCGGAAAGACAGCCATCGCTATCGATACCATCATTAATCAGAAGGGTCAGGGCGTGAAATGTATTTACGTAGCTATCGGACAGAAATCTTCTACGGTTGCCAACATCGTAAAGACCCTGGAAGAATACGGTGCTATGGATTATACCACCATCGTGGCTTCTACAGCCAGTGAGCTGGCGCCGCTGCAGTACATTGCACCTTACTCAGGATGTGCCATAGGAGAGGAATGGATGGAGAACGGAGATGATGTGCTGATCATCTACGATGACCTGTCCAAACATGCGGCAGCTTACCGTACCCTGTCTCTGCTTCTGAAGCGTCCGCCCGGACGTGAAGCTTATCCGGGAGATGTATTCTATCTGCACTCCAGACTGCTGGAACGTGCAGCCAGATTGTCTGATGAACTGGGAGGAGGTTCTCTGACAGCACTTCCTATCATCGAGACCCAGGCAGGAGACGTATCTGCATACATTCCGACCAATGTGATTTCCATTACAGATGGTCAGATCTATCTGGAGACCGAGATGTTCAATGCCGGTTTCCGTCCGGCGGTCAATGCCGGTCTGTCCGTTTCCCGAGTCGGGGGATCCGCACAGATCAAGGCCATGAAGAAATTTGCGGCTCCCATTCGTGTGGAACTGGCGCAGTATCGTGAACTGGCAGCATTCTCACAGTTTGGATCCGAGCTGGATGCAGATACCAAAGAGAAGCTGGCACAGGGAGAACGAATCAAGGAAGTTCTGAAGCAGACTCAGTACAATCCCATGCCGGTGGAATTCCAGGTTATCATCATCTATGCGGCAACCAAAAAGTATCTCCTGGACATTGCAGTGGATCAGATCCTGACATTCCAGGATGCTCTGTTTGAACTGATCCGCACCAAGTATCCGGAGATTCCCGCATCGATCCGTGAAACAAAAGAAATGACGGAAGAGACAGAGAAAACACTGCAGGCAGCCATTGCTGAGTGCAAGGAAGAATTCAAAAAGTAAGGGGTGATACCGTATGGCTTCCATGAGAGATATACAGAGGCGCAGAAGCAGTGTGTCCAGTATTGGACAGATTACGAAAGCCATGAAGCTGGTATCCACCGTAAAACTGCAGAAGACCAG
>JAEDFS010000019.1 GCA_016297895.1 Marvinbryantia sp. | reverse complement strand
CCTTCCTCTGCGGCTTCTACGTCATACATTTTCAGCGTAATATTCTGAAGCTCATTCAACTTTTTCAACGCCTTGGCTCACTGAAATTCAGATAATTCGTGGTCAATATTTCCCCCGGAATCTTTCTCTTTTCCAACTCCTTCAAAGTCTGAAGAAGCGGCTCGATCCCACCTAAGGTAATAAAAGCCACACTGATCCTTATTGAATGCTTCAGATGGATTCCCACATTCTTTATACCATTCAACGTTAAGTCCAAGATCCTTACGAATTGTATCTGCGATTACACTTACATCCGTAATACCCTTTAAACTTCCAACAACACTAATGGTATCATAATTCCATTCTTTTCGATAATTAACCATCCACTCCTAAACCGCTTCCATCTCATGGATAGTATCTATCAAATTTCTGCTCGGATCTGTTAATTCTATACTATCGAGCGTTCTGTATTCCAATAAGCTAATCTGCTCAACCGGTGGTGTCTGCAAAAAGAAATATCCTAACGGAATATGAGATTTCTTGCTGAAATCTTCTATCTGATTAAAAGTCGGACTTTTTGTGCCATCAAGCCAATGCTTAATATTCTCCACAAGCTTTGCGCCCAATTTTTCTTCGCTGGTCTGGCTAAGTGCCCAACTGATAATTGCCGGTTGTATATTCACATTTACTGTTGGCATAATGCGTCCTCCTTTCATCCATAGTTGATTATAGTATATCAAAAATTAGCAAAAGCACTACTTTTTTATAGGATTTCGAAAAAATTTTATAGAAATCAAAATTTCACAGGCAGCCGGTTAGCCACTCCAACCAGCAATACCATCATATCTTTTCCTGTCACACGTCACATTTTGTGACTTCACCAAATTCACTTCCTCCATTGTCAGCTGAAACATAAAATTCTCCGGAAAGCGACTTATATTTCGTTTCGCCTGCTGATTTAATTTCTTCATCCCATATCCATACAAATCCATCATTTATTACTTCACGGTTATCAATGACTGCAGTTTTTGTATTACATTTCTCAGTATATCCACATCCCTGCTCACATTTCCGGTCTCCAGAGAATGATTGGCCCCTTCTACCACATCTATTGGAATCTGATGCATTTTAGCCAGCCGCTGGATTTCTTCCGTTTCCGCCCAGGGATCTGCTGTTCCGTGAAATATCACACATGGCATTTTCGCAAATTGAAATGTCTCTTTCAGCGGCGTTAACAAGATATTCTTCACATTCAATTGCCGTTCCTTTGCATAGTAAGAGGAAACCACTGTTCCAATACTTTTGGAAAGAAACAGAATCTCTTTATATGCATTCCATTCCACATCTTTCAGAATCTCTTTTGTCTGCTTCAGCGCAAGATCAAAGGATTCTTTCATCTTTTCTGAATCTCCCTTTACATTTTTCGGAAAATCCGAATAATTGACTCGAATGATTTCGTATCCGCACTGTTTCGCCAGCTGTGCGCTGTAATACAGAAGCGGTTTCTCACAGGTATATCCGATTCCGGGAAAAACAACCGCAAGTTTTCTTCCTTCCGCACTCGCAAAATCTGATACCTGTTCTTCAAATTCCTGCATACGCAGGTCTGCCTGCAGCTCCTTCAATGTAACTGCCTCGCAGTATTCTTCCGAAGGAAGATAATCATAATCTATCACACGGTTTCCCTCTTCCTTTAGATAAATAATGCGATGTTCTCCCATCAGTTCCATATCGTCTTCAATACAACTCAATATCTGTTCACGTGTCTTCATTCGCTTCTCCTATTGTCTACATATTACGTCTGCAGGCGTATTTGTGTACTCTCTAATGAATTATATCATTGTCACACTTGAATTTATATATTAATCTCGGTGTTCTCTGAATTTTTCACTCAACATGTTACTGCTCATATCCCACTTTTTGATGTGCCACATTCAGACCGGGTGGAACTTTTGCCTGGTCACTGGGTCTATACAGGAAAAATTGTTGTCCGGATTACAAAAGAACGGGAAAACAGGGAGAAAACTGGACATGTTAGGTCATTACGAAAAAAAATATCCACCAGGATACGCAAAATGCTCAAACTCTAGGCCATACAGTAAATTTATTTTGTATAGAGAAAATAGATTAGCATATTGGACTTTTTTCAAAAAAATGTAGGTCGTGGGAGAGTAAAATTCTGCCATGACCCAAAAGTCGGAATTGCAGGTTATATTAAGAATGATTCCATAATCAAAGACCCCGCTGCAAGCAACGGGGTATCAAGCTTGTAGTGCTGCAGAGCAGCGGGGTATTTGACTCTCGCAGCAGTCGCCAAATATCCGCACAAGTACGGCTACTTGGCTCGTTGCTTGCGGAAATAAAAGGGCCATTCGACATTTTAATAAAATCGAATAGCCCTATGAATGAATTTCCAGTAATTTCATGATCTACACCTTCAACTTTCTTAGATTACGGGGTCAATCGTTCTGTTTCTTTGGGACCGTACCTCCTGTTTAAATTTTTAAGAAATTGTTTTCTTTCTTTTGTTGTCTTTATCTTATCATTATCTTTTATTTTTGTCAATATCTTTTTATTGCAAATATAATATTCAGAATATTTCATTATTATCAGATAATTTGATCAAAAATCCATGCATGCCTTATTCATCATACAGCTCAACAAACTCCTCCAGGCACAGACCATGTTCCATAATAAACGTTGCAGCCTCTACCCCCACATAACGGTAATGCCACGGTTCATAGATGATTCCCGTAATGTCCTCTTTATCTTTGGGATAACGGACAATAAAACCATATTCCTGACAGTGCTTGCTCATCCACTGGAAGGTATCGGTAGATTCCAGTTCGTCGTTTTTATATTCCCGATAGTAGTCCGTAATATCACTGACAAGCCCCGTCTGATGTTCACTGGTTCCGGCAGGCGCAACAATCTTATCCGCTTCCTCTTTGGAATAACCCATCTGCTGCTGAAGTGTGTTCAAATAGGACTGGGTATCGTAGTCCCGATAACCTGAAGAAATGTACACAGGCACCCCGGCATTTCGAGCATCATTTACAAAGGAAGTCATGGCATCGACAATACGATAATCCAGCGGAATCCCCTCAATTTCTGCAACATCCGGAGCATATTCCCCAATCGGATGATCCGCATTAACCAGAACATATTCCCAGCTGTTGATGTCAATGGCCGGTCTGGCTGCAGCCAGTTCCGCCTGCGGGAGAGCAGTTACTTTTTCTTTCGAAGCATCTCCAAATCCAACCATTACCTCTCCGTTTTTGAATTCGGCACGGGCACATGTGCCCATCAAAAGGCAGACGATCCCGCCTGCCAGAACTAAACGATAAAACACTTTTCTCATGATAAAACCTCACTCACTTCGAAATGAAAATACACTTCCAGCCTCACCGGTTCCGAATATCCTCTTCCCTGATCTGATGCACAGAGGCCCCCGGATAGAGGGTACTGATCGATGCTCCCACGCATGCAAACCGGCAGGCTTCTTTCAGGGAGTCACCACACAGGATCCGGTGAATAAAAAAAGCAACCATACTGTCTCCTGCACCGTTGGTATCCACCGGCTCTACAGGAACTGCCGGAATCCGGCCCTGTTCCTGTTCTCCGGAATACCAGCATCCTTTTTCCCCGCATTTTATCACAACATTTTTGCAGCCGTATCTTTGATAAACCTCTGCCGCCTCTTCTACAGAGTTTTTCCCGGTCATCTGCATGGCATCGTAGTCACTGGGGAGAAAATAATCAAGCACCGGCAGAAATGCTTTGATTCCTTTCAGTCCCTGATGAAGCTTGTCTGAACCTAGATCCGCTGCGATCCGGATCCCGTATGATCTTGCCTGACTCAAATATTCCAGCAGTCCGTCCTGTTCCAGAAGCGGAAGAGAAAACAAACTCCCAATGGATATCACAGACGGTCTCCCGGAAGCCATTCCGGTCAGATCCGGAAGTGCTGTCTTATCCAGCATGCTGTGGGCGCCCTTTACGGAAAAAACATTCCGGTTGCCTTCCTGGTCAATCAGCACCAAAGCTGTTCCGGTTCCGCAGTCGTCCCTTGTAACCAGGAGATCGGTACACACTTTCCTCTCAGACAGAAGGTTCCGCAAAAGAGTCCCATTCGCATCTCTGCCAATGGATGCACACAAATGTACCTCTCTTCCCATATCTGCCAGACGGACACTCTGATTCGCCGCATCTCCTCCCATGGTCACAGCAATCTTCTCAATCCGCTGTTTTTCCTGCCATTGACCCCTGTTTCCGATGGGATACGCAGCAATATCTATGACTGCCGTTCCAATACATAACACATCCATCCTATTTCAGCTTCGCTTCCCAATCTGCTTCTTTGAATCCAACCAGTACAAAATCATCCCCGATGAGCATCGGCCTTTTCACCAGCATGCCATCCGTTGCCAGAAGTGCATACTGCTCTTCCTCACTCATTTCCGGAAGTTTGTCTTTCAATTTCATTTCTTTATATAAGAGCCCGCTTGTGTTAAAGAATTTCTTTAATGGAAGTCCACTGCGTGCATGCCACTCCTTTAATTCTTCCACAGCAGGATTTTCTTCCTTAACCGGCCGTTCCTGATAAGCGATGCCGTTGGCGTCCAGCCACTTTTTTGCTTTCTGACAGGTCGTGCATTTTGCATAACATAAAAATTCCATTCTGACACCTCCACAGATCTCTATTTTCCAAAATATTGGGCTACTTCCTTCAGGTGTTCCACAATGGGAAGATGCTGGGGACATACTTCCTCACACTGACGGCATTCGATGCAGTCGCTGGCCTTGCCGGTGGATTTCACCATATTGTCATAATACTCTCCCTGGGGTGTCCAGTCCTTGGTCTCCACTTCCTGTTTATCTGCATTGTACAAAGAGAAACATTTCGGAATCGGAATCTGCTGCGGACAACCTGCCACACAATACTCACATCCCGTACAGGGAATTGCAATGGAACCGTTGATGATGGAAACCGCCTTTTTGATCCGTTCCAGTTCTTCTTCATTCAGCGGCTTAAAATCAGACATAAATCCGGTATTATCCAGGACCTGTTCCACGGTATTCATACCGGAGAGTACCATGCATACATTTTTCTGGCTTGCCGCAAAACGGATTGCCCAGCTGGGGATGGATGCATCCGGATCATATTCTTTAAAAAGCTTCGTTACCTCTTCCGGTACATCCGCAAGAGTTCCACCCTTTACCGGCTCCATGACAATTACCGGCATGTTATGCTTCTCTGCTACTTCATAGCATTTTCTGGACTGGATCGCATTGCTCTCCCAGTCAAGGTAATTGATCTGAAGCTGCACATATTCAAACTCGGGATGCTCTGTCAGTACTTTATCAAGAAGCTCCGGACCATCGTGGAAGGAAAATCCGATATGCTTCACCAGCCCGCTCTCTTTTTTCTCCCTGATCCAGTTAAAGCAGTCCAATTTTTCAAATACTTCTATGCTGTGAGAGTTGATATCATGCAGCCAGTAATAATCAAAAAACTCTACTCCTGTTTTTCTGCGCTGTTCATTGAAGATTTTATCCCGATCTTCCTTCGTCTCTAAATAACCTGCGTGAAGCTTAGTCGTCAGTGTAAATGCATCACGGGGATAACGGTCAACCAGTACTTCTTTCGTTGCATTCTCACTCTGAAAACCGCAGTACATCCACGCCGTGTCAAAATAGGTAAACCCTCTCTCAATAAAAAGATCCACCAGCTTCTTCGTCAGTTCAATGTCGATCTTTTCCGGATCCTCCTGAAGCATCGGAAGACGCATCAGGCCAAATCCCAGTTTTCTGTCATTTCTCATATCCATTTCCCTCTTTTCATTTATTTCATTCCTTATTCTTCCGGAAATTCCGCTGCCATCTGTTCCTGCACAGAATCCTCGGAAGCTGCCATCGCCTTAAGAGTCATCGTGAGAAGTTTCTCCAGTTCCCATCCTAACTGCTCTGCCCCTCTCTCGATCACTCCTCTGTCGCAGCCTGCTGCAAATCCCTTTGATTTATATTTTTTCTTCAGGGACTTCAATTCCATATCCTTTGCGCTCTTCGATGGTCTCATAAGAGCTGCCGCCCAAATGAGACCGGTAAGCTCATCCGCCGCAAAAAGGACTTTCTCCATCTCATGCACCGGTTCTACATCAATGGTCGTCCCGCACTCCACGGTGATCCCGTAACCATGAGAGCAGACCGCATGAATGATGTCTTCTCCCACACCGGTTTCTCTTAAAAGTTCCGGAGCTTTGAGGCAATGCTCAGCAGGATACAATTCAAAGTCAATATCGTGAAGAAGTCCTACCACTCCCCAGTATTCTGCATCCTCCCCATATCCCAGTTCGCTTGCATACCATTTCATGACCGCCTCTACTGTAAATGCATGCTGGATATGAAATGGATCTTTATTGTATTTCTTCAGTAATTCGAATGCTTTGCTTCTCTCTATGTAATTCATGTCTGATTTCTTTCCTTTCCAGATTATTTTTCAACTTTAATAATAACATGATACACCAAAACAAAACCATTTATCAATGACTATCCATAATATTTTGATGTCTTATTTTCATCATCATTTTTACAAAAAAAATTGACAAATATGCCAAATATTGATATAATTCCGTAAACGAGGACGTTTGCGAAATGCAAACGTCCTTTTCTTAATCAAGTACGCCGGAAGGCATCTTGAAGCAAAATCATATCCGTATGATGGAATCGGGAGAGACCGTATATAAGCGGCGCCGAAGGGGATGCAGAAACTCTCAGGCAAAAGGACCGGTTTCGGACGGAACTCTGGAGAGCCTGCCAGGCACCGAAGAAGCAATCCAAATGAATTGGAGAATCTTTCAGGTTAGTGACAGAGGCACAGACGGGACAGATCATAGTTTGTACCTCTGTTTTTTGCGGCCAAAAGCCCATATCATGAAAAAAAGGATTGGAGGAGCGTTATGGATTGTTTTTTCGAATTTATGAATCAGGTCAATGGGGTCGTGTGGAGCACTGTACTTGTGGTTCTGTGTCTGGGAGTAGGTTTGTATCTCTCATTTCGCATGAGATTTCCTCAGATCAGACTTTTGAAGGAAATGAAAAATCTTCTGTTCCATTCAAAAAAGTCTGAGACAGGTATTTCCCCCTTTCAGGCATTTGCTGCGACAGTAGGTTCCCGTGTAGGTATGGGAAATATCGCCGGTGTGGCAACTGCGATCTTCTTTGGAGGTCCGGGAGCCGTATTCTGGATGTGGTGTATTGCGTTTATCGGAGCAAGTTCTGCTTTTATGGAATCTTCTCTGGCGCAGGCTTATAAGATAAAGGGAAATGACGGCGAGTATGTCGGCGGCCCGGCCTACTATATAGAGCGCGGTTTAAAATGTAAGCCATATGCCATGCTGTTCGCTTTTGCCGCTTTCCTTGGGCCCGGCCTTCTTCTCCCCGGAGTACAGATCAACTCTCTTGTATCTGTATATGAGGAGGCATTTGGTGTAGATAAAATACTGGTTGGCGTGATCTGCTGCCTAATTCTGGCTCTGGTCGTATGCGGCGGAATCAAACGGATCGGACAGATTGCAGAGTTTTTAGCTCCTATCATGTGTATGATCTATATTTTTCTTGCTATCGGCATCATCGGCATGAATATTACCAAAGTTCCGGGAGCGCTGAAAATGATCGTGACTTCGGCATTTGGACTGGAACCATTGTTTGCCGGTATTCTCGGTTCAGCCATATCATGGGGCGTAAAGCGTGGAATCTATTCCAATGAAGCCGGCATGGGATGCGGTGCGATCGTTTCTGCTGCGGCAGAATGCTCTCACCCGGCTCAGCAGGGACTGGTACAGGCTTTTTCAGTATATGTGGATACCCTTGGCGTATGTACAGCTACCGCATTGATCATACTTCTCTCCGGCACCTATAATGTATGCGGTGCAGACGGCAGTCTGATCATAAATA
This sequence comes from Marvinbryantia sp., assembly GCA_016297895.1. Taxonomy (GTDB): domain Bacteria; phylum Bacillota; class Clostridia; order Lachnospirales; family Lachnospiraceae; genus Marvinbryantia. The sequence goes on along the minus strand of JAEDFS010000019.1, from coordinate 24,590 downwards.
ATGTTCCGGATCTGGAATACGGCATCCGTTGGACACAGCATGCGCTGGTGTCAAGCTATCATGAATGGTTCGGTAAATTACTGGCTATTATTATCGTCCTCTTCGTATTTACATCCCTGATGGGTTATTGTTATCAGGCGGAATCCAATGTCCGTTATCTGACGAAAAACAGCAGGATCTCTGTCTGGCTGTGCCGTATCATCTTCGTTGTCGCTTCCTTCTCCGGCGCTCTCATTGATGCAGAAGCGATCTGGACCATCGGCGATACAGGTGCCGGAATCATGGCCTGGCTGAATATTATCGCTATATTATTGTTATCGAAAAAAGGATTTGCTCTTCTCAAAGATTATGAGGAACAGATAAAATCAGGAAAAACCCCTGTGTTTGACCCGGATAAATTCGAAATCGAGGACAAAACAGGGGTATGGAAAAATACAGGGTCTGACTGATGCCAGACCCTTCTGTCTCTTTGTGAATGAAAATATGTAATTCTTCCATATTGACTTCTATCCTACCATAAATAACTCAGAAATGTTCCTTCCTTTTCTTTTAAATATTCATTAATACATCTGGCCCTGTTTTTAATTTTTGCTTTCTTATTCGTTACAGATGCCGGGACAAAACGCATCATTATGAATGACATTCTCTGCATTCCGGAATTTGTAACATCAACGATATATCCATAAGCAGCAGATACATTTTTCAATCTGCTTTTTTGCCCAATCGTTGTTACTATAATATCAAACAAAAGAACAACCGTTATTCCAATTGCTATCACTTCTTTTTGCTGAACATGTATGTAACTTAAACAATCCAGTAACAGCGGTTCGACAAACTTACATATCAGAACATTACATACTCCAAAGAGAAATGCACCATACAAGCATATTCTTCCATGTATTTGAAACGGATACTCAGAATAATCCCACCATCTACCATGAAATATCTTTTCTAACAGATATCCGGTAATGTATTCAATGATGCTGCTCATAATTGCAGAGGTAATGAAAAGTACAAAAATATTATCAATTGACGAAAATGCACTATAACATACAATTGCTCCTATTCCATATATCGGACAAACCGGACTTATTAAAAATCCTTTATTCATAAATTTCTCTTCAATTACCATCGAACAGCCAAATGATTCATATACCCATCCAATAAAACTAAAAAAAGCAAAACTAATGATGATATCCTCTATATACATCTATGCATTTTCCTTCCTGTTCAAATATATCAAAAATGGTTCTATCGTTTCCTGCATTGCACATATCTTATCTGCAACGCATACAATCCATGCCTCCTTGTGTCTTGGGGGTATCAATGTCAGTGGAAACATATGGTGCAGAATAATATCCTTCTCTACATCTGTCAGACAGTAATCCTGACCAGCGTTATTTAATGCAGTTCTGGGATGTGTTATCCCATGTACCGGATGTCCATTATTTGAATCATGCCAGTCATATAGAAAATAATCATGCAATAATGCACCTCGGATTAGTTCTTTGCTATTTATTGGAATCTTTAATAACTCTCGAAGTCGCATGCTTAGTTTAGCTACTCTCACGCAATGTTCATAAACACTAACTGAACCATGCTGCATATACCGTTTTGTTTCCACAAGCCTGCCTTCGTTTATTAAATTATGGATTTCTGTTTCAATATATTTATTTATCATGTCAAAACCCGTCCTTATTTATTGTCGCTGAACAGTTGTTGATTTTCCGTATGTGGATATTATAATATTATTCATAAGAAAAAACAATTGCCAGTTCATGGGTTATTCTCTCAGGAAGAAAACTTTTTTTCCCGATACAGCAAAAACACCGCCGGTCAACGACCAGCGGTGTCACATAAAACAAAGTTTCTCCTCGACTGAGATAAGTTTATTCCACGTCTTTCAGTGCTTCCAGATCTTCTTCTCCTGTACGGATCTTGACAACCTTATCCACACTGTATACAAAGATCTTTCCATCTCCGATATGTCCTGTGTAAAGAGTTCTCTTTGCAGTCTCGATCACTTCATCCACATCGATATTGCCGATGACTACTTCGACTTTTACCTTCGGAAGCAGGGTTGCATCCACTTCAGCTCCACGATACATCTCGCCTGCACCCTTCTGAACGCCACAGCCCATAACCTGTGTCACGGTCATGCCGGTTACACCCAGATCGTTCATTGCCTTTCTCAGCACATCGTATCTGGACAGTTTTGCAATGATCACGACTTTGTACATACCGGTTGCACCAACAGACGGTTCCTTGACCACCGGAACAGCTGCTGCTCTCTGAACCGGAGTTGCAGCCTCGTAGCTTTCTGCTCCAAGCTGTGTATGTTCGTTTACTTCCATGATCATGGTGTTGGAAATATCCATAATGCTGAAGCCTGCATAAGCAGAGGTAAGTCCATGTTCTTTTGCATCCAGACCAACGATTTCCTCTTCTTCTGTCACACGAAGTCCAACGGTCGCCTTGATGATCAGAAATGCGATGGTAATGGTTACTGCAGTCCATGCACAGACGGTAACTACTCCGAGGATCTGTTTGATCAGCAGATCTGCGCCGCCGCCATAGAACAGACCGACAAGGGCATCATTTCCGGGAGCACTGGTCGTTGCGAAAAGACCTGTTGCAATGGTTCCCCAGACACCATTCATAAAATGAACAGCTACTGCACCTACCGGGTCATCAATATGTAATACATAGTCAAGAAGCCATACACCAAATACTACTAAAACGCCTGCTACTGCGCCGATGATGATAGCGCCGGTGGCATCTGTCACGTCGCAGGGAGCAGTGATAGCCACCAGACCTGCCAAAGATGCATTCAGACACATGGAGACATCAGGTTTTCCATATTTGATCCATGTAAAGATCATACATACAACGGTTGCCACTGCCGGTGCGATGGTTGTGGTTACAAAGATGGAACCAAGCTGTTCTACAGAGGTTGCTGCCGCACCGTTAAATCCATACCAGCCAAGCCAGAGAATGAATACACCCAGAGCACCCAGCGGAATGTTATGTCCCGGAAATGCATTGACTTTTGTAATTCTGCCTGCTTTGTCTTTTGAAAACTTTCCGATACGGGGTCCAAGGATCTTGGCACCGATCAGAGCGGAAAGACCTCCTACCATATGAATCGCACAGGAACCTGCAAAATCATGGAAGCCAAGCTGTGAAAGCCAGCCGCCGCCCCAGATCCAGTGAGCCTCTATGGGGTAGATCACTGCAGAGATCACTGCTGAATAAATACAGTATGATAAGAATTTGGTACGTTCTGCCATTGCACCGGATACGATGGTAGCGGTCGTTGCGCAGAACACCAGGTTAAATACGAAATTGGACCAGTCAAAGCTGGAGTAGGATGTGAAAATATCAAATCCAGGTTTTCCGATAAATCCAAATAAATCCTCTCCCAGCAGCAATCCAAAGCCGATAGGAATAAATACACAGGTACCAATACAGAAATCCATCAGGTTTTTCATGATGATGTTACCGGTGTTTTTCGCTCTGGTAAAGCCAGCCTCTACCATAGCAAAGCCTGCCTGCATCCAGAACACCAGGGCAGCTCCGATCAGGAACCAGACTGCAAATACCTGCCCGTTCACAGCACTCATAATTTCTTCTGTCATAATTCTCTCCTCCTTTTCCTGCAGCGAAATTTTTTCTCTCTGCTGCATGAAAAAAGAGCAAAATCAAAAGTGTTTCCGGCTGTCCGTCTGCTGCTGTCCGTACTCAAAACACCTTTGTTTTGCTCTTTTTCCATAAATAAAAGCGCTATGGAATTCTTTTCCACAGCGCCTTTGCTTTATGCAGGAATCATACCATGCAACGTTTTCTTTGTCAACGTGAATTTATACTTTTTTTATATTTCGGCAGATGGCTTACAATTTTCTTGTCCTTTGAAAAATAAATCAGCATTTTTACCAAAATCTGTTTTATACCTCAAACAGCAGATCCCCATAGGACGGCATAGGCCACTCTTCCTTGTCCACGATCATTTCCAGCTGATCTACCGGAACACGAAGATCTGCCATCGCCTTTGATACTACTTCGTAGTAATATACAGCCTGCTCTCTTCCGGGCTCCATCTGTGCTGCGATATCGGTCACTTCCTCCAGACGGGTAAGAGAGGTCTTGGTCACTGCCAGCAGTCTGCTGGACTGTCTAAGCATTTCAAGAGGCACATGAATCTCCACTCCTGCCTCTTTCATGGTGTTCACCGTATCAGACAGACTTCTGTTGAAACGGAAAACAGCCGGGATAATCTGCTTGCTGGCAATGTCGATCATCGCTCTTGCCTCGATGTTCAGTGCCTTGGAGTATCCTTCATACTGAATTTCCGCACGGGAAACAAGCTCTGCTCTTGTAAATACTCCAAACTTGCCAAAGAGCTCCACTGCCTTATCTGTCACAAGCGCCGGAATCGCCTCGACCATGGAAGTAATATTGGGAAGGCCCCTTCTGGCTGCCTCTTCTACCCATTCCTCAGAATATCCGTTTCCGTTAAATACGATCCGCTGATGCTCACTTGCATATTCCTTGATCAGATTATGGATTGCCATAGATTTATCTTCTGCAGTCTCCAGCACATCGCAGGCGTCCGAAAATGCCTCCGCCACGATGGTGTTGATCACCACATTGCACTCCGCCACGGAATCACGGGATCCCACCATACGGAATTCAAATTTATTGCCCGTAAAAGCAAAGGGAGATGTACGGTTTCTGTCCGTGGCGTCCTTTGCAAAGTCCGGCAGTGTCTTCACTCCGGTGTGCAGCGTGCCGCCTTTAATGCTGTGGGTCGCCTCTCCGGTACTGATCAGCTGAGAAAGCACATCCTGAAGCTGCTCCCCTAAGAATACGGAAATGATCGCCGGCGGAGCCTCATTGGCACCCAGACGATGGTCATTTCCCACATCTGCAGCGGACTCCCGCAGCAGATCCGCATGACGGTCCACTGCCCGCAGGATACAGGTCAAAATCAGCAGGAACTGCACATTCTCATGAGGCGTCTTGCCCGGATCCAGCAGATTAATACCGTCATCCGTTGTCAGAGACCAGTTGTTATGTTTACCGGAGCCATTGACACCGGCAAAGGGCTTCTCATGAAGCAGACACTGCAGCCCGTGTTCCTCTGCCACCCGTTTCAGCGTCTCCATAATGATCTGATTGTGATCCGCCGCCACATTGCACTCTGCATAGATCGGTGCCAGCTCATGCTGGGCCGGAGCCACTTCGTTATGCTGTGTCTTTGCGGATACCCCCAGTTTCCAGAGTTCCTTGTTCACATCCCGCATAAAAGCGGCAATTCTGGGACGAATGACTCCAAAATAATGATCATCCAGTTCCTGCCCCTTGGGCGGCATGGCGCCAAACAGGGTACGTCCCGTAAAAATCAGGTCTTTTCTCTTCAGATATTTTTCTCTGTCAACAATAAAATACTCCTGCTCCACTCCTACTGACGGTTTTACCTTTTTCGAGGTGGTATTTCCAAGAAGACGCAGAAGACGCAGAGTCTGAGTCTGGATTGCTTCCATGGAACGAAGCAGCGGTGTTTTCTGATCCAGCGCCTCTCCGGTATAGGAACAGAACGCCGTGGGAATGCAAAGAATTGCTCCGGCCGCATCCTGACGCACAAACGCCGGTGAAGTGCAATCCCAGGCTGTATATCCTCTTGCCTCAAAGGTCGCACGCAGTCCTCCGGATGGGAAAGAAGAAGCATCCGGTTCGCCTTTGATCAGCTCTTTTCCGGAAAATTCCATCTGAATGGAACCGTCTGCCTTCGGTGCCGTAATAAAAGAATCATGTTTTTCCGCAGTAAATCCCGTAAGGGGCTGAAACCAGTGAGTATAATGGGTCGCACCTTTTTCGATGGCCCACTCCTTCATCGCACCTGCTACTACTTCCGCAATCATGGGATCCAGTTCTTTTCCATCATCGATGGTCTTGTGAAGCTCTTTATATACTTTTTTAGGAAGCTTCTCCTGCATCACCCTGTCGTTAAACACATTTTCACCGAACAGCTCGGCAACATTGATCAACTCGCTCATATATCCTCCATGTCCTCATACAGAATTTTTTAAGCATCTGCTTCAAAAAACTGCTTCTCTTTCTCTGATACATTAAAAATATAACGTATTTGCGCTGTAAATTCAAGAAAAAAACAAGGCCGCCGCACATAAAGTGCAGCGACCCTCTGTCAGCTTTTCTTCTTTTTTAATCAATATAGCTCTTTGCAGATACCGGTGTTCTGTAATCGATATCTGATACGATAATTCCATCGGTAGAGTTGCTTGCATGTACTACCTGTCCGTTGCCGATATACATGGATACATGACCGATTCCGTAGTCACCGCTTCCTGAGTAGAAGAGAAGGTCACCCGGCTGGATATCGCTCAGATCTACGGAAGTACCGCCCTGAGACTGTGCACCTGCTGTACGGCTGATACTGATTCCGTTATCTGCCATAACCGACTGGGTAAATCCGGAACAGTCTGCACCGCTTGTCAGGCTGGTGCCGCCCCATACATAGGGGTTACCCACGAACTGAAGTGCATAATCTACGACCTGCTGTCTTGCTGAAGAAACGCCCGTATCTGCAGATGCAGTCGCTTCATCTACATAAGTATCATCTGTGTAACTCTGATCCGTATAAGTTTCCTCTGTATAGGTCTGATCCGTTACTGTCTGGTCTGTGTAGGTCTGATCTGTATAGGTCTGATCCGTATATGTTCCATCCGTATAAGTCTGATCCGTGTATTCTGCATCTGTATAGGTCTGATCGGTCACCGTCTGGTCTGTGGTGTTCTCCACATACTGTCCCTGGCTCTGGAGATATTCGATCCATGCCTGGTTCTGTGCTTCCCACGCTGCCTGTTCTGCTGCCAGTGCTTCCAGGTAAGCCTGTTCCTGCTGCTGCTGATACTCAATCCATGCCTGATTCTCCGCTTCGATTCTGGCAGCTTCCTCTTCTCTTGACTCTGCCTGCGGCATATCTACATCATAGCTTACATAATCTGCACATACATATCCCACCATGCCGTCTACAGAAATCTTTGACCATCCTCCCAGGTCTTCCAGCAAAATAACCGCATCATCGGAAGTGATCATACCGATCTGTTCCGCATCTTCAGACGGCTCTGAACGAACCATCAGTGCATCAACATAAGTCTGTGCTACCGGTGTACCTACGTTATCTACCACTTCCTGAGCAGCGCTTCCTGTGGTCATCAGGTATTTAGCCACATATCCGGTACAGTTTCCGGACTGTATATACAGCCACTCACCGTCATCTGCAAGTACGGTAGCAGCATTATTATTGTACATCTTTCCTACGATCTCCGCATCTGTGCTGGGATTGGAACGGATATTAATGTACACATCCCCGGAAGTCTGAGCTACGACAGTTGTGTCGGTCAAATTCTCGTAAACCGGTGCTTCCGCCTCATCCGTCTCCTCAACGGTCTCCTCAGATGCTTCTGTTTCGACAGCCTCTGTCTGTATTTCCGTCTCAGCTGCTTCAATTTCTGTATCTTCAACCTGTGAAGTCGCTGCCTGCAGGCCCACCAGAGATACGCCTGCCGCAGAAGCTGCCACTGAACTTCCTGCCACTGTCATACTACCAGCCAGAAAACATGCCGCAGCTTTCATCACATGATTCTTCATTCCCTTGTTCATTACCAATCAACCTCCAAATCAACTAACCATTTCCATATTATTACAAATTTGTTACATTTATTACGTTCATATATTAACACACGTTTCCATCAGTGTCAATAATTATTAACAAATTTTTAAATTCATTTCTTTTTCGTTACATTTGAAGGTTCAAAAGGTTTTACAATTACCAATCCAGCAATTTCTGCAGATATCGGCACACCACGGCTGAGAAATTACGGATATCCCGGATATAGGCAAAGTCTTTCCCGAAAATCTTTTTCTCCGCTGCCAGATCCTTTTCTTCCCCGGCAAACACTCCCAGAACAAAAATTCCCAGATTTCTGGCCTTTCGCACTTCCTTGGCCGTATCACTCACCGCATACTCTCCGCAGTATGGCCTGGGATTCCGGCTGCCCGGACGGTTAACGACCACATCATTAGGTCTTCCATCACTGAGCACGATCAGGATCCGGTTTTCCTCCTCTCTTGCCAGCAGAGAATCTGCCGCTGCACGGATAGCCAGTCCGTCCCGGTTGTTGGAAGATGTGGTGTAATTCAGAATGTTCTGATTTTCCTTTCTTGGGGCATCATATTCCCGCATCCGCTGCATCACCGTGTAATCCCAGAATGTGCAAAAACTCATGACCCGATGAGGGATCCCCACATTACTCAGCGCTTCACTGATGATATATGCCTGGAGAGCGACCCGGCTCTGCCGGTCCCGCTGAGATCCGCTGGCATCCATCAGTACGTCTACCACAAATTCCGAATGGTTCTGTTTTACGACCTTGCGAAACAGCTTTTCCGGCTCTGTCCTTCCCACTTTCCACAGAAGGGCAGGACGGATCACCCCATAATCTGCAGGGATCTCCTCATTTTCCGTTCTCCGAACCAGGGAACGCCGAAGGCTGTCTGTCATGAGTTCAATATTCCGTTTCACCACACTCTTGCTGTTGTGCAAAAGCAGCCTGTTTCTGTCTGCCTGTTTTTTTGCATTTACATACTGTGCATTGACTAATACCGGGCTCGCCAGAATTCCTTCGGTAAAGTACAGACTGCAATCCGCATGAGCTCCCCTGCACAGCCTGAAATTTAACCGTTTCTGCTCCAGATCGTTTAAATAAGAACGTCCAAAATTCAGCTGAATATAATGATTCATTTTGGCGATCGCTTCCTGATCCAGCACCACGATGGTCTTTCCCGATTTCTTTGTTTTCTCCTCATCCCGATCCAGGATTTCTTCCAGAGAAGTGACTTTGGAATTCACCTTCTCCAGCATCTGTTCCAGCACAGAATCAGCCAGCTCCTCCTCCAGGAGATCTTTCCACCCCGCTTCCGCCAGTTCTTCTGTCTCTACCGCCAGCACATGTGCAAGGTCTCCATGCTTTTTTTCAAACCCACGATCCACAACCGTGTTATAGATCCGGTCTGCCGTGCGGATAATCTCCATTGTATCCTCTGCTGTTTCCAGCTTCCGGATCTCCTCTGCCACCTCCCTGATCCGCTGCTCCATCTGTTCATCCCCGCCAAGCTCCCTGCGCAGAATGGCCAGCTTGACTCTTCCCAGAAAGGACTGGGTCATTTTATAAAAATCATGTTCCAGCATGGCATCATATGCTTTTCTTCGGATCTGAATCACACCCGGCCGTTCTTTGCTGATCTTTGGATAGACCGCCGCATCCACACAGAGCTGGGCGATACGCATCAACGAACTTTCCTCCGCTCCGCAGTATATCTTCTTCACAACATACATGGCAAAGGTATTCCACTGAAAATATCGTGCAAATCCCCCCTGCTTGACAGCATCATACAGAGCAATATATTTGTTTTTCAAAAATGCCTCTACGTCCGGTTTCACGTCCAGTTCGTAGTCACCGCTTACGGTCCACATCAGATTCCGTATTCTGTTTTCAATTTCCATCTGACGGTCTTCCGCCCGATCCTCTTCCACCTGATACTCTTCTCTCATACGCAACCCATCCGCTTAGAACAGACTCCAGTCATCCGATATCCTTGTCTCCACCAAGTCCTGTACGATCTCTTTTTCAAACACGTCAAAGCATTTATTAATGATTCCCATATCCAGTGCTCTCCTTGGAGAAAGTCCTGCCTTCATGGTTTTGATGGCTCCCATCAGCCCCCGAAGATCCAGTGCCTTCGTGGAGATCTCATTGTGGGACGCTTTCTGCTGCAAATCCATGAAAAGTCCTGTCAGCTGTTCAAGCCCCTTAAGAGGAGCCTCCGGAAATGCTTCCTTTAATATATGAAGAAGCATCTCTTCCCCAACGGGAGGCATCTCGATCACCAGAAACCTGGAGACCAGTGCCTCATTCAGTTCCTTTGTTCCCGCATATCCGTAATTCATGGTCCCGATAAACCGGGCGGCATCGTGAAGTTTTATTTTCTCATATCCCGGTACATCGATGATCCTGCGGTAATCCAAAGTTGCATGCAGAACAGATACCGCATCATTTTTTGCCATGTTGATCTCATCGAAAATTCCAAATCCACCGTATACTGCGCAGTCATACACCGGTCCCGGCCGCAGACATACCTGATTATCACGGAACGTATCGGTTCCAATCAGGGTCGTACTGTCTGTATTCATATTAAATGAGATATTATAGGAAGGTCTCCCAAAGACCCAGGCCAGATTTTCCGCCAGCACATTTTTTCCCGTAGCCTTTGTTCCCGACAGAAGGATATGTTCCCCCTGAAGCAGGGCTGCCGCCGCCATCTCAAAAATCTCCTTTCCGTAAAAACTGATCTCCGGGCAAATCACCCTCTCTTTTACCTTTTCCTCCACTGGATACGATCTGCGAAAGGTTTCGATATCCCGAAGCAGCCCCTCACTGATTCCCTGCTCTCTATATAATGTCATCCAATCATTCATCTTCTGATATCCTTTCAAATTTCTGTAAATGAGATTCTCTGTTTCATGCCGGAAGCCAGTATGTCATAAACGATCGTTCCGTTTTCCAGAACCGTTTTGTCATAACTCACTTCTTTTCCCGCAAATTTCTTTTTCACATATTCTTCCACATCAGCGATCGTTGTCTCCTCAAAAAAAATATCTCTCATCTGATTATTGGCGCACTGATTGAAAATCTCCCATACTACTTCGTATTCCTTCATTTGGTCATTCCTCCCTGTATCTTCTGTTATTTTCGGTGATTCTGCCGCATTGTCAACTTTCCTGATTCATGTTATATTATTATACAGTATAGTTATCATACCATAAGGAGAGCAATTCATGAAAAAAAATTTCCGTAAACTGTGTCCTTTTTTTATTCTTCTCATTTTACTTCTGGCCCTGCCCACTACCGTGCAGGCAGCAACAACGTACAAAAATCAGATGGTAAAAGACGATTCCGGTACCCATTACTACAACAGTAAAGGAAAACTGACAAAGAATGCCCTGGTCACACTGAAAAGCAAAACTTATTATTTTGATTCCGAAGGAATCATGATATCCGACCAGCTGTTTTCTTTCAAAGGGAAAACCTATTATGCTGATTCCAAGGGAGTCCTCGCCAAGAACAAATTTGTCACACTGGACGGCAAACGTTATTTCTTCGATTCTTCCTGTGTACGCAAAACCGGTTGGATTACATATAAAAACCATACCTACTACTGTCCGTCCTCCGGTGCTGTTTACAGAAATGAATGGAAAACCATTGGTTCCAAAACCTATTACTTTAGAAATACCACTTATATTGCCAAAAACAACTGGGTTGACGGCTATTACGTCAACAGCAAGGGATACCGGACCGGAAAACAGCTTTCCGATTCTGCCCAGAATACGAATGCAACCAAAAAAACCATCAAAATGAAAAACATCAGGCAGAATCCTGAGCTTCCCACCGGATGTGAATCGGTAGCTCTGACCATGGTTCTGAAGTATTACAAATTCAATCTATCCAAAACAACGATTGCTTCCAGTTATCTTCCAAGAAGCGGCAGTAACTTTGTAACTGCTTTCGCCGGAAATCCTTTTTCTTCCTCCGGAGCCGGAATCTACGCACCTGGGCTTACCAATACGGCAAATAAATATCTGAAGCAAAAGAAATCCAAATTGAAAGCCACTGATATGACAGGTATCAGCCTGAAAAATCTTTATCCTTTTATCGATGACGGCATTCCGGTTATTGTATGGAACTCCATGTATATGTGGAACCCTGTTGGTGTCTCTACCTATTATACTTTGGGAAAAACCTGGACCTTCTATCGTTATGAACACTGCGTGGTACTGTGCGGTTATGATAAAAAGAAAAACAAGGTACTGATCAACGACCCCTTAAGCGGTCTGGTATGGCGCAATGCCTCTTCTTTTGAAAGGATCTACAACAAACTTGGAAAGATGGCTGTAGTGATCCGATAATTTCAGGCAAAAAAATAGAATCCCGACGGATTCTATTTTTTTGCCTTATTTTGCATGTCGTTCTTTTCCCACATTCACCTGCTTGATGACCTCCGGTTTTTCCGAAATTTCTCCTGCCTTTGTCAGAGCGATCTTTGTCATCATCGGTCCCACCATCTCATAGATCAGAACTGCAAACAATGTGATATTGCGGATCAGCAGTCCCTCTTCTCCCATGGTCTCGGTTGCTGCCAGAGACATTCCAAGGGCTACCCCTGCCTGTGGGAACAGTGTGATTCCCAGATATTTTACAATGTTTCCGTCACATCCCATGATTCTGGATCCAAGAGATGCTCCCAGATATTTTCCTGCACACCGCACGAAAATATAGATGAGCCCTACTCCTACAATGGCAATATCGGAGAATACGCTGAACTCCAGCTCCGCTCCGCTGAACACAAAAAACAGAATGAATACCGGTGCCGTCCACTGGTCTGTCTTGCTCATCAGTTCCTCTGAGAATTTACAGGTATTGCAGAATACGGTTCCCAGCATCATGCAGACCAGAAGACTGGAAAATCCAATCTTATGTCCGAAGAGCGGAAATTCATTCATTGCAATTCCCACTGCCAGAAATACAAAGGTAAGGCAGAGAGAAAGACGTTTGCTGTTTGAAAAGAAGAACTTCTCGCAGAATGTCAGCAGCGCTCCCAATAAAGCTCCAAGCAGCAGGGAACATGCAATCTCCACCAGAGGTGCAACCACGATGGACACCATATCCAGCTGCCCCTGTCCCATAGCTTTCGCCACACCGCTGAATATAGCGAACACTGCCAGAGCAATGGCATCATCCAGGGCTACGATTGGAAGCAGAATATCGGTCAGAGGCCCCTTTGCTTTGTACTGACGCACGACCATCAGCGTAGCTGCCGGTGCGGTAGCTGTTGCAATGGCTCCAAGAAGCAGTGCCACTGAAAAAGAAATCTTTCCGCCCAGCATGAAATGCATGCCGATCATCACCAGCGTGACCAGAAATGTAGCACACAGAGCCTCAAAGAAGGCGGTGACGACTGCCTGTCTTCCTGTCTTTTTCAATTGAGCCAATCTGAATTCATTTCCTATGGAAAATGCAATAAATCCTAAGGCCACCTCTGATACCAGTTTGTACTGTACCACATTTTCATGAGATACAAATCCCAGACCCTGGATTCCGAGTCTTCCAAGCCCATAGGGTCCGATCAGAATTCCTCCGATCAGGTAAGCTGTTACTGCCGGCAGCTTGAATACCTTAATGATTCGTGACATGAACAGGCCTGCCACCAGCGCAATCGAGATTGCATACAATAATTCCATAATATCTCCTCTTTTCCCTCTTTTATCATACCCGTCGTTTCAAGAATAACTCCTGCATCCTGGCGGGGTAAAGACCCCGTCAGCTCGCTGCGGGGTCTTTTTTTCTGTTTCTTATCATTCCTGTACCGGCCCATCATCCTGAGCCTCTGTCTCTTCCGATTCCTGTGTTTCCGTCGACTCAGCAGCCTCTGCCGGTTCCGGATTTTCCACCTGATGGAAGATCTCCATAAATTCTTTTCCGGTGATCGTTTCTTTCTCAATCAGGAAGTCTGCGATCTTATCCAGTGCCTCCCTGTGACCTTTCAGGAGATTCATAGCCTCCTCATAAGACTCTTTGATGACACGCATCACTTCCCGATCAATCTCCGCCGCTGTCTCATCGCTGCAGTTAAGTACGTTCCGTCCGTCCAGATACTGGTTTGCCGGTGATTCCAGGCCTACCATACCGAATTTCTCAGACATTCCATACTGTGTGATCATCGCTCTTGCCAGCTTGGTGGCCTGTTCAATATCATTGGCTGCTCCCGTCGTCACACTGTCAAATACCAGCTCTTCCGCTGCACGTCCGGCAACAAATTCCACAAGACGTGCCTTGATCTCTGCCTTGGTATTCAGGAATTTTTCTTCTTCCGGTACATTCATGACGTACCCCAGGGCACCCATGGTTCTCGGTACGATGGTAATCTTCTGTACCGGTTCCGAATCTTTCTGTAAAGCGCTGACCAGTGCATGGCCCACTTCGTGATAGGATACGATCCTTCTCTCTTCTTTGCTGAGGATCTTGTTCTTCTTTTCTTTTCCTACCAGGACCACTTCCACGGATTCAAACAGGTCTGACTGACTCACTGCATTTCTTCCGTTCTTTACTGCCAGGATCGCTGCTTCATTGATCATATTGGCCAGATCAGAGCCCACTGCACCGGAGGTAGCCAATGCAATGGCTTCCAGATCTACGGTATCGTCCATCAGAACATTTTTTGCATGTACTCTCAGAACATCTACTCTTCCCTTCAGGTCCGGTTTGTCCACGATGACTCTTCGGTCAAAACGTCCCGGACGGAGCAGTGCCTGGTCCAGAACCTCCGGACGGTTGGTCGCTGCCAGGATCAGAAGACCGGAAGCGGTATCAAATCCGTCCATTTCCGCAAGCAGCTGATTCAGTGTCTGTTCCCGCTCATCATTTCCGCCGCCGAAATGGCTGTCACGGCTTTTTCCGATCGCATCGATCTCATCAATGAAAATAATACAGGGAGCGTTTTTCTTTGCTTCCTCAAAAAGTTCCCGGACTCTGGATGCACCAACACCTACGAACATTTCCACAAAGTCGGAACCGGACAGAGAGAAGAACGGCGCATGCGCCTCTCCTGCCACCGCTTTTGCCAGCAGAGTCTTACCTGTCCCCGGCGGGCCCACCAGAAGCGCTCCTTTGGGAAGCTTTGCTCCGATCTTGGAATATTTTCCGGGATTTTCCAGGAAATCCACCACTTCCTGCAGGGATTCCTTGGCTTCATCCTGTCCCGCTACATCTTTAAAGGTGACTCCGGTCTCTTTCTGGGCATACACTCTGGCCTTATTCTTGCCGATGCCCATGACGCCACCGCCGCCGGACATTTTTCTCATGGCAAATCCCATGATGACCCAGATGATCAGAAGCGGAAAGATCATGACCAGCAGGTCCGAGATAAAGCTTGCCGTCGCATCGGGAATTTCCTTTTTAAAATCTACTCCTGCATCCAGCAGCTTTTTTGTAAGATCCGGATCGTTTACCACTCCGGTATAATAAGTGATCGATTCCCGGTTCGTATTGAACAGATTAAATACATTTACCTCACTCTTCGGTGTGATCACGTACTGTCCGGACTCAATCTCAACGCTGGCTATTTTCCCTTCCTCCAGCATTTCCATAAATCTGTTATAGGTGATCTCCTGGGTCGTGCTTCCCTTGAGCATTCCCTGGAACACTCCCATAATAATTAATGTGACCACCGTAACGATCAGAAAAATTGCTATCGTCTGACTGTTCTTCGGCGGCTTATTGTTAGGGTTCTTTCTTGGATCCCTTCCGTTATTCTGGTTATTATCCATTCTTTCCTCCTGCCTGCGCTAAACACGCTGCGGCAAATACAGCCGTATCTGCCGCTTACCTATCAGTATAAGGATTCTGGTCTAAGAAATCAATAACGACTTTCAAAAAATGCGTTCTGTTTTTCTTAAATATTTCTAAAAATCCCTCAAAAACTTCTGGTAAAAATACGGCGGATGCGTTATTATTTTATCATAGTGTGTAAAGAGCAGACCGGTCTCTATCGGTCTTCTTACCGCAACATCATAATCTTCGAGGAAAAAATCATGAACATTGGATTTGACAACAACAAATATCTGACCATGCAGTCAGAACATATTAAAAACAGGATCAGTCAGTTTGGTGACAAGCTTTATCTGGAATTCGGCGGCAAGCTGTACGATGACTACCATGCCTCCCGGGTACTGCCGGGATTTGAACCGGACAGTAAGCTGCGGATGCTGATGCAGCTGGCCGATCAGGCTGAGATCGTCATCGTCATCAGTGCCGGTGACATTGAGAAAAACAAGATCCGCGGAGATCTGGGCATCACCTATGACTCCGATGTGCTCCGTCTCATCGATGTATTTGAAGAGCGGGGTCTCTTCGTAGGAAGCGTTGTAATCACTCAATATGCAGGCCAGAGAAGTGCCGATCAGTTCCGCTCCCGTCTGCAGAAGCTTGGGATCAGGGTCTACACTCACTATCTGATTGACGGATATCCCAGCAACATTCCACTCATCGTCAGCGATGAAGGTTACGGAAAAAATGACTATATCGAGACATCCCGCCCCCTTGTGGTGATTACCGCTCCGGGACCGGGAAGCGGAAAAATGGCTACCTGTCTTTCCCAGCTGTACCATGAATATAAACGGGGTGTTCGTGCCGGATATGCCAAATTCGAAACCTTCCCCATCTGGAACATTCCTCTGAAGCATCCGGTGAATCTGGCTTATGAGGCAGCCACTGCCGACCTGAATGACATCAATATGATCGATCCCTTCCATCTGGAAGCCTATGGAGAGACTGCCGTCAACTATAACCGTGATGTAGAGATCTTCCCGGTCTTAAATGCAATCTTTGAAAATATCGCCGGGGAGAGTCCCTACAAATCTCCCACCGATATGGGAGTGAATATGGCAGGATGCTGCATCTGCAATGATGAGGTCTGCCAGGAGGCTTCCCGCCAGGAAATCATTCGAAGATATTATCAGGCCCTGAATGGGCTGGCAGACGGTTCCTGCACGGAATCAGAGGCCATCAAGATCGAACTGATCATGAAGCAGGCCGGTATCAGCAAAACAGACCGAAAGGTAGTATCTGCCGCCCTGGCACGCAGTGAAGAGACCGGCAGTCCCGCTGCCGCCATGGAGCTTCCGGACGGAAAGATCATCACCGGGAAGACCAGTGATCTGCTGGGCGCTTCCGCTGCTCTTCTTCTGAATGCGCTGAAAGAGCTGGCAGGGATCGACCATGAAGAACATGTCATCTCACCGGCTGCCATTGAACCGATCCAGAAACTGAAGACCGCTTATCTCGGAAGCAAAAATCCCAGACTCCACACAGATGAAGTCCTGATTGCCCTCTCTACCAGCGCTGCAAAAAGTGTTGCGGCACAGAAAGCCCTGGATCAGCTTCCCAGACTGGCCGGCTGTCAGGTGCATACTTCCGTAATGCTTTCGTCAGTGGATATCAAGACCTTCAAGCGTCTGAATATCCAGTATACTTCAGAACCCCGTTACGAAAACAAACGGGTACTGCATTAATAAAATGAATCGGTTTTATCAGAACTACTCATTATGATTCCGGAAAAAGTCGTTTTCTTTTTCCTGGAAATCAGTTATAATGCTTACGGATATGTTTACACAAAGGAGTGTATCTTTTCTGCAGGGAAAGATACACTTTTTTTATGTCAAATGGCAGCTTCACACTTAAGGAGGAACATACTATGCCAGTAAAATATGTATTTGTAACCGGCGGCGTGGTGTCCGGTCTCGGCAAAGGAATCACCGCAGCCTCTCTGGGACGCCTGTTAAAGGCAAGAGGCTATAAAGTTACCATGCAGAAATTTGATCCTTACATCAATATCGACCCGGGAACCATGAACCCCATCCAGCACGGGGAAGTGTTTGTCACTGACGACGGTGCGGAAACCGACCTGGATCTGGGTCATTATGAACGTTTTATCGATGAAAGCCTGACAAAGAACTCCAATGTGACAACAGGCAAGATCTATTGGTCCGTTCTCCAGAAAGAACGAAGAGGTGACTTTGGCGGAGGCACCGTTCAGGTCATCCCTCATATCACCAACGAGATCAAAAACCGATTTTATCGCAATTATCAGTCCGACGATATGCACATTGCCATTATCGAAGTAGGCGGTACGGTGGGTGATATTGAAAGCCAGCCTTTCCTGGAGGCGATCCGGCAGTTCCAACATGATGTGGGACACGAAAATGCCATCCTGATCCATGTATCTCTGATTCCTTATATCAAGGCATCCGGAGAGATGAAGACCAAACCTACACAGACCAGCGTCAAACAGCTCCAGGGAATGGGAATCTGGCCGGATATTCTGGTCTGCCGTTCCGAGCTTCCCCTGGAATCCGGCATTAAAGAAAAAATCGCCCTCTTCTGCAACGTTCCTGTCAGCCACGTTCTGCAGAATCTGGATGTGGACTATTTATATGAAGCACCTCTCGCCATGGAAGAAGAGCATCTGGCCCAGGTAGCCTGCGAGTGCCTGAAGCTGGATTGCCCGGAACCGGACCTGACTGACTGGATCGCCATGGTGGATGCTCTGCGCCACCCCACAAAAGACGTTTCGGTTGCTCTGGTTGGAAAATATACCCAGCTCCACGACGCCTACATCAGCGTAGTGGAGGCGTTGAAGCACGGCGGTATTGCAGCCGGTGCAACCGTGCATATCAAATGGATCGATTCCGAACAGTTAAACGAAGAAAACGCAGAAGAAATGCTGGGTGACGTCAGCGGAATTCTTGTCCCCGGCGGATTCGGTGACCGTGGCATTGACGGTAAGATCACTGCCATCCACTATGCGAGAACGAAAAAGATTCCGTTCCTGGGATTATGTCTGGGAATGCAGCTTGCGATCGTAGAATTTGTCCGGAATGTAGCCGGCATCAAAGACGCACACAGCATTGAGCTGGATCCGTCCACACCTCATCCGGTCATTGCCCTGATGCCGGATCAGAGCGGTGTGGAAGATATCGGCGGCACTCTCCGTCTTGGCTCTTACCCCTGTATTCTTGACAAGAGTACAAAAGCTTTTGTCCTTTACGGCACAGACAGAATTGAAGAGCGCCACAGACACAGATACGAAGTCAACAACGACTACCGCAAAGTTCTGACCGAAAGCGGTCTGACCCTCTCCGGTCTTTCTCCGGACGGCAGGATCGTAGAAATGATCGAATACAAGGATCATCCTTTCTTCCTGGCTACACAGGCTCATCCGGAGCTGAAATCAAGACCCAACCGTCCTCATCCCTTATTCCGGGGATTTATCCAGGCTGCACTGGACCAGCAGGATATGTAAACACGCTTTATACATTATTTTGTTTTTACTTTTCCCTAAAAACAGAGCCGTCGCATGTACATGCGGCGGCTCTGTTTTCTTATCGAAACTTCATATAGGTTTTTCCTTTTCTCAGATTCGTTTTTCCTTTATACTTTGCCAGCTGGCTGACTGTGACAAGCTGATATCCCCGTTTCTTCAGGGTCGGGATAATGGTTTCGCAGGCTTTTACCGTAGCTGCATGAATATCATGCATTAAGATGATATCCCCATTTTTTACACTTCCCAGCACTGCATTGATCGTGTGCTGACTGTTCCCCGTATTGGCCCAGTCCCGCGGATCTACAGACCAGTATATGGACGGAAGCCCCAGAGTATTCAACACGGTGCTGTTATTATATCCGTCACCGTAAGGAAGCCGGAACACCGTAGGCAGCTGTCCGCATGCTTCCTGGATCTTTTTATTTGTGGAGCTGACCTGGCTCTTCATGGAAGACACGGACAGCGTCGTGAATGCCGAATGACTGTAGGAATGATTTCCCAGCTCACATCCCATAGATGCCATTCTCTTCACCACATTTTTATACCCGGATACATTACTTCCCACCATGAAAAAGGTTGCCTTTGCCTTATTCTTTTCCAGACAGTTCAAAAGACGGCTGGTGTAAGGTCCCGGTCCGTCATCAAAGGTCAGCGCCACCATAGGCTTGTTCGGATTGACCTCTGCCTTTACCTTTACGGACGGATCATAGATTCCATTGGTCTTAAAATAATATCCTTTTTCCCCGATGAATACAGTGCCTGTCACTCTGGCTCCCGTCTGATCCAGATAATAACGGGACTCCCCGATCTGAAGCCAGCGGGACGTCTGCACCTTACCGTTGGCCCCCACATAGTAATACTTCTTACCGTTCTTCACCCAGCAGGACACTTTCATGGCACCTGTTTTATTGTCAAAATAGTATCTGCTGCCTCCCACGCTGACCCATCCGGTCTTCTTTTTCCCACTCTTTTTATCAAAATAGTATTTCGTACCATCTACGGAATGCAACCCGGAAGCTCTTGATCCATCCTCTTTCAGATAGTAACTTTCTTTCAGCCAGCCCCGGTACAGTTCCCCGTTTTTATCTGTATAGTACATCTTTTTACGATAACTGATCCATCCTCGGGTCTGATATCCTTTGCTGTTGATATAATAGATCTGATCTTCCACATTGATCCAGCGGCTCTTCACATAAGTTCCGTCTGTTTTTTTAAATTTCAGTCCGCCTGTTTTTTTGATCCACTTTCCGGTCACCTTTTCTGCCTTTGTTACATTTTTAAGACTGTAGGATCCGGCAGCGGTGGTCTTTGCCTGTACCCCCAACACAGGAAAAACCGCAAATACTGCCACGATCAGAAACAGCATCCATGTCTTTCTGATTCCTTTCATAACTCCTTCTCCTCTCTGATGACCTCTTTTATTTCACCTTTCTGATACAGGTCACTGCCAGGGCTCCCGGTCCGATATGGCAGGAAACGCTGAGAGACAACGGATCCATGGTAAACTGAAGATCCGGGAATTCCTTTCGCACTTCTGCTTCCCATTCCCTGGCTTCTTCCAGATTTCCTGTATAGGCGCCCGCCAATACCATCTCACCATTTTTCAGGTATTCCCCAAACCGGTTTTCCAGGTCTTTGTGAATCGCTTCCAGCATGATCTTCTTTGCTTTTACTTTTCCTCTGGCCTTGGAAAAAGCATCCAGCTTTTCTCCCTGGATCTGCAGCACCGGTTTCAGATTCAGAATCGTTCCGATGGCTGCGGCAGCCGGTGTGATACGTCCGCCTTTTTTCAGATATTTCAGGGTTTCCAGAGTAATATAAATGCTGGCATCCATCTTTGTCTCCATCAGCACCTCTGCGATCTGCTGCGCATTTTTTCCCTCTTCCCGTAATTTGATTGCATCCAGTACAGATTGTTTCTGGGTTACGGAAATTCTCTGGTTATTCACCACATGTACTTTTCCGTCATAGTCCCTGGCCAGAATCATAGCTGTCTCACAGGCTGTACTGAGGCCGCTGGACATGGGAATATGCACGATCTCCTCATATTCTTCCAGGAGCTTATCCCACAGTCCCATCACATCTCCCGGTGAAGGCTGTGAGGTACTGATCTCAGCCTCATCGTTCAGCTGCTTATAAAACTCTTCCTGGGTCAGGGTAATATCCTCCAGGAAAAGCTCTCCATTTACATAAAAAGGCATGGGCAGTACAGAAATCCCCAGTTCCTGCGCTTCTCTCTGCGTAATTCCACTGTTGCTGTCTGTTACAATTGCTGTTTTTTTCATATGGTCCTCCAAAAATGGTTTTCAAGCTTATTCTATAAGATAAAAGGTTTTATGACAAGCCGGAATTTGGAAAAGTACCGGCAAAAATATAAAAAAATCGGCACAGTTCTTCTCAACTATGCCGATTCTCAACTTCCATAAAATTCCGGTTCAGATCATGCAACTGCATCCTGACTGTTGTCAATCACTTCACCATCAGAAGAAGCGTCTGCCGCTCCATCATCGACTGCTTCCTGCTGAACTTCTGCCCCTGCTCCTGCCGTGGTTCCGGTAGTCTCAGAGTAGTCATAAACAGCCAGCACCTTTGCCTGTGTCGGATCTGCCCCATCTTCCATCAGCTCGCACTCCAGCGTAATATAGTTTCCGTTGGAAATACCGTTGGTGTAGGCAAATGTAGCATCTGCCACATTAAAGGTCAGCTGCTCGCCCTCATCCGTTGTGATGGTCACCGTACCCAGTGTACAGTCATCCAGCACACCATTTATATAGGTATGTTCCCCGTCTGGCGTAGGACCTGAGATACGGGCAACCTGATCACTGGACGGATCTGTATCATAAACCGCTGTAGCAACCACAAGATCCGGTCCGTAAATGTCTCCGTCATACTCTACCGTCACATAATTGTCTTCCTTCAAACCATTGACCAGCTTGGTGTCTGCTCCGTACATGGAGAAGTAATAGGAGTCTCCGTCATCTGACAGAACTACCAGTCTGTCCATGTTCACATCCACGATGCTTCCGCCCATGCTTCCTGCACCGGCATTGGGATCTGCTTCTTCCGCTTCCGTCATCGGCTCCCCTTCCGTCACCGGTGTCTCTCCTGCAGCCAAATCTACGATCATCAGAACCTTTGCTGCAGAAGTATCCGTATCCTGAATCTTTCCCTTATACAGAATGGTCACATTATTCCCCACCTGAATTCCGTTTGCGATCTGAATATCTGCTCCGGTGGTATCAAAGGTCAGTTCCTTGCCACGTTCCGTCTGAATGGTCAGACTGTTCTGTCCAGAAGCCTTTACCAGGCCTTTCAGGGATCTGGTCTTATTCATGCTGTCTTCCTCTGTCTGAGCTTCGGTCGGTGCTTCTGTGACAGGTGCCTCCGTCACTTTCTCCGTAGGAGCCTCCGTAACAGGTGCTTCCGTCGTCACCGGTTCCGTCTCTTTCGGCGTACTCTTACAGCCGGTCAGTGCAAAAGCTGCCAGCATAGCAGCGAAAAACAAAGAAAATCTTTTCATAGCTGTTCCTCCTGTAATTATTTACTCCCTGTATCTTTCCAGTTTTTCTCATTATATCTGCTCCGGATAAAAAAATCAACAAATCCGGAGAATATTCAGACAAATGCAGAAAATCTTAAGTATTTTCTAAGATTTGGCAGCAACATCTCTGGTCTTTCTCCCGAAGGTCCGTCGGATGCATCCCCCTGCTGCTTTTATCCGATCACATCCTGCATGTCATACAGTCCCGGGCCTTTCCCTGTCAGATATTTGGCTGCCTCTACAGCACCTTTTCCAAACACTGCCTTGGAATATGCACGGTGGCTGAAAGTGATCACTTCATCCGGACCTGCAAAGATCACGTCGTGATCTCCCACGATGGTACCGCCTCTGACAGCAGAGATCCCAATCTCTTTATCGTCTCTGGGCTGATGTACCTGACTTCTGTCATAGACATAATGATACTGCTGATCCATTGCATCATTCAGGGCATCTGCCAGTGCAAGCGCTGTGCCGCTGGGAGCATCACATTTCAGGCG
This sequence comes from Marvinbryantia sp., assembly GCA_016297895.1. Taxonomy (GTDB): domain Bacteria; phylum Bacillota; class Clostridia; order Lachnospirales; family Lachnospiraceae; genus Marvinbryantia. The sequence continues at coordinate 1,535 of JAEDFS010000019.1, read as the reverse complement.
GTGATGTTTTTCCACAATCTCCATATCAAATCCTGCCCCTGCCAGCACCTTCGCTGCATCCTTCAAAAGCTTCAGCAGTGTATTAATGCCAAGAGACATATTAGCTGATTTTAAGATTGCCGTCCGGCTGCTGCATTCCTTCATTTTCTGCAGCTGTTCCTCCGTAAGCCCTGTGGTACACAGTACCAGCGGAAGCTTTTTCTCTGTACAGTAATCAAGCACTCCGTCTGCCGCCTTGTAAGAAGAAAAATCGATCATTACATCTGCTTCTACATCGCAGTCCTTCAGATTCGTGAACACCGGATAACCGTTATCCCGGTTGTCTACCATATCCACTCCTGCCACGATCTTCGCTTCACTGTCATTTTTTACAAGATCAGAGATCACCTGTCCCATATGGCCATTGCAGCCATGCATGATAATCCTTGTCATTATTTTCTCCCTTTCTTCTGTTCCTATTCACCAGCCAGTCTGATTCCGAAATCTTTCATCGCTTTGATCAGTTTTTCCTTGTTTGCTTCTTCCATCTCGCACAGCGGTCCTCTGAAAGCTCCTGCTTCCATACCCATCAGATTCAGAGCGGTCTTTACCGGAATCGGATTGACTTCACAGAACAGTGCATCCACCAGAGGAATGGCTTTCAGCTGCAGTTCACAGCTTTCTTTTGTCTTTCCTTCCAGATACAGCATAACCATATCATGGGTCTCTTTCGGTGCAATATTAGACAGCACGGAAATCACTCCCAGTCCTCCAAGAGACAGCGTTGGCACTACCTGACCGTCCTCTCCGGAATACAGGTCGATACATCCGTCTGCCAGGCTCATCAGTTTTGCCACCTGAGCAATGTTTCCGGAAGCTTCCTTGATCGCTACGATATTCTCCACATTCTTAGCCAGTGTCACAGCTGTCTCCGGCTGAATGTTGCAGCCTGTTCTTCCCGGCACATTATACATTATAATAGGTAAGCTTACAGAATTGGCAACTCTGGTATAATGCTGGATCAGCCCCTTCTGCGTTGCCTTGTTATAATAAGGCGTCACCACAAGAAGTGCATCTGCTCCCATTTTTTCTGCTTCCTGAGACAGATAGATCGCTGTCTCCGTACAGTTTGAACCGGTTCCCGCAATAACCGGGATTCTCTTTGCCACTTTATTGATCGCATATTTGATCACATCAAGATGTTCTTCATGAGTCAGCGTGGATGCTTCACCGGTGGTTCCGCAAATGATCACTGCATCGGTTCCATTAGCGATCTGGTATTCCAGCAGTTCACCCAGTTTTTCATAATTCACTTCTCCGTTTTCAAACATCGGTGTCACAATTGCAACGCCTGCTCCTGTAAATACAGCCATGATTCTTCCTCCTCTTCCTGTTTAAAACTATATTCAAGTACGCCACCGGCGTACTTGCCGCGAGGCGTGCGCTCCGAAGGAGCTTTCCTCTGTGCACCTCTGCGATCCGCCGGAGGCACAACTGAAAGTTATAACAAAACTGGGGCAAGGCGTACACGCCTGCCCCTTGTAGTCTGAAAATAT
>JAEDFS010000064.1 GCA_016297895.1 Marvinbryantia sp. | reverse complement strand
TTCGGTTCAGACGGTGTATCAGTTTCTTTCGTTCTTCCTCTGATCGTTCTGTTGTTTTAGAACAGCACCCGCATACTTCCTTATCAGACACCATCATATCCCCCTTTCTCTATATACCCCATAAGGGTATTATAATCATATACCCTTATGGGGTATATGTCAATAGGATTGACAAAAAAAGCTGTTTGATTTCTCAAACCGCCATTTTGGTATATTCGCTATATTGGTCAGCTCCGGCGGAAAGAATGGTTTGCCTCTCCTTAATTTTCCTTCTTCCGGGTAAATGATGCACCAACCACCCGAGGACCGGAGTTGGCTGCAACGGCTGCACCGATCTGGTAGATTGCCGCCGGTTCATAGCCAAGTTTCTGAACCATAAGATGGCGTAATTCCTCCAGACAGGAAATGTCATTTCCATAGACCAGTTCATAGGGTGTTCCAGGCTCCATATCGGCTATACTCATCTCCGCTACTTTTTCCACCAGCTTGCGCTCACCCCGGCATTTTGCCGCAGTCGTAATAGAATGATCAAAGATTTTCATAACCGGTTTCAGATTTAACGCGGAACCCAGATAAGTAGGCCTTATATTCTTTTCCATATTTCTGAAAATGCCTCCTGCCTACAGGAACAGCTCATTTTCTTTTCTTACCGAACATGCCTTCTTAATTGCCATAGATGCGATCGAAACCATCGCACCGTTCACCTTTCTTGCATTATGAGGGCACTGCTTGAGACAGCGCATACAGGAAATACACTTTTTCGAATCCGCCTTAAAGTCTATCGGATCAATGGCCTTTACAGGACATTTTCCCGCACATAAACCACACTTTACGCAGTATTTGGTCGGTTTGGGAACAAGGCCCGCACCGCCGCTCTTTTTATAAGGACGGTTTCCCGGTATGGAAACCAGTATTTCAGCCTTACCCGCAATCTGTTCCGCAAACTGCTCCAACTGTTTTTTATCAGCTGCGTCCGGTCTGTTTGCTGCATACTGTGGCATGATGGAATGTTCCGCAACAGCTGCGATGGCTGCAATGACCCGGAAATTGCTTTCTTTTGCGGCATCTTCCATTTCTACAAGGGTATCCTCATAAGCACGGTTCCCATACACGCAGACAAGAGTGCATTTTGCCCCGTTTCCTGCGATTTTTTTCAGCCGCTCAATTGCAGCAACGGGTGCCCGTCCTCCAAAGGAAGGCATTGCAATCAGCACTTGATCTTCTTCATTGATAACACACCGGGAAAAATCTGTGTCAGCATCACTCAAATCAATTTTCACGGTGTTTTCGCTCCACTGTTTTCCGATGATGTGGGCGACTTTTTCTGTTCCGCCTGTGGGACTAAAGATAATTTCTACCACATTCATAAGTATATCCTCCTATTGTGATTCATGATTTCTCGAAATCTTTAGCAAGTATGGAACTTCTCCTTTTAGTCAGACTGTCCGGCACAGATAATCTCTGATCGGATTGCCGCAATGCAGTCTGCGAGAGTTTTTCCGGAAAGCATTCTGGCAAATGCTTCCTCAATATCCAGGAACATTCCGGTTAATACCGGCCGGATATGACGGCCGACAATGCACTGGTCACTGGGGTTTTGATGAATATCCAACAGATGAATCTTCGGTTCTTCCATAACTGCCTGGTAGATCTGAAGCAGTGTAAGCTGCTCCGGGGCAACTGTCAGGGAATAACCGCTGATCCCTCTGTGACCATCAACGATCTCCGCCTTTTTTAGAAGCGCCAGAATTTTCCGAATGTAGCTGGCGTTGGTACCAACGCTCCCTGCCATCTGGTCGGAATTCAACGGATTGGGAGACTCTGAAATCATTATCAGTACGTGTACCGCAACGGAAAATTTTGTGTCCACTCGATTTACCCTCCTATCATGTTCACTTTGTCTCCAAAAGACATTTCCATGTTTTCTTATGTACTTGTATCAGATACAGTTACATTATATGTGCATCAAAATAGTTTGTCAATAATTTCTCAATCTTTCAATTTCCCTCCAATTCAAGATACCCTACGCAATCATTCCATCGGCTTTTTCTTCTAAGGCTTTGATGGCATAATAGGTGTATTCACAGAATGGCACTTCGAGATGATGTTTTTTAGCCAATCTGATCAGGGTACCTGCAAGCATCTCTATCTCAGTATGTCTTCCGGCATCCAGATCCTGTAACGTGGAAAATCTTGCCTGCGGTAAACAGACACCCCGCCAATCCCCCTGCTGTGTCAGTGGAATTCCTTCTGCCTTTGCAACCCGGCATACTTCTTCAAACATCCGATCTCTGATTGCTGCCAGATTCTGACTGTCGTAATATGCACCAAATCCCACTCCAAGCACTGCCTGCGGCAGATTGTAGATAATGTTCATGGAGAATTTTTCCCATTGTTTAAAAAGGATATCTTTCTCTATGATGCATTTTAATCCTGCACGTTTCATCAGTTCCGCAAAAGCAAGAACCCGTTCCGTCGGTTCCGGATTTCCTTTTTCTCCGATACTGACTCCTATCGTTTTTTCCGGAACGAAATGAATCTTTCCATTTCTTCTTTCGGATGAGATTTTCATTACAGAATACAACAAATGCTCTTCTCCGATACGTTGTGCAATCACTTCTTCACTATCGATACCGTTTAACAGACTGATGACTGTGGTATGTTCTTCTGTCATCGTCTCAATCATGTCCAGAGTACTCTGCAGACCATGATATTTTGTACAAACAAGTATCAGTTCTGCACCTTTTGCTTCCTGTGGACTTTTGATCTCCGGGTAATATCTTTTTTCATTGATCACTACGCCTTCTTTTCGCAAACGTTCTGCCCGTTCTCCCTCTGCAACAACACAGAAAGAAAGATCCTTAAGATTCGTGAACCCGTAAATAAAATACGCACCCACAGCACCTGCACCAATTAAAGCAACTTTTGAAAATTTCATAATGGTTTCCTCTTCTCTATGACTTTTTCATCCGGCTCACAATTTCATTGGCCTTAGCATAAATCTCTTCCGCCGGTGTTCCCACATAAAATTCGCCGTTCTCATACAGGATCCTGCCGTTTACCATGGTCAGCTTCACATTCTGCTTGCTGCCGCTGTAGACGATATTCTTCGTTATGTTGTTAAGGGGCTGCATGTTCGGCTGATGCAGGTCGATCATGATGAGATCCGCAAGCTTGCCTTCTGCCAGAACATCGCAGTTTGGAAGTCCCATGGCATGTGCGCCCTCCACCGTAGCCATGCGGAGCACCTGATTTGCATCGACTGCCGATGCATCGTCCGCACGCAGCTTGGCAAGTCCTGTTACCAGGAACATTTCCCGGAACATATCCAGACAATTGTTGCTGGCCGGCCCATCTGTTCCGATGGCCACATGGACACCGCACTTCAGCATATCTTCGATGCGGGCAATTCCGCTGGCCAGCTTTGTGTTGGAGCCGGGATTGGTAACCACATAGACATTGCGTTTCTTTAAGATATCCAGATCCTCATCTGTCATATGAATGCAGTGGAAACCGGCTCCGCCGAAATCAAACATGCCAAGCGCTTCAAATAGTGCCGTCGGCGTCATTCCATATCGCTCCAGACATCCTTCCACCTCTGATCTGCTCTCGGAATTGTGGGTATACATGGGCGCCTGATACTTGTGCGCCAGGGCGGAAAGTTTCTCCAGATTCTCTCTGGAGTTGGTATACTCTGCGTGGAAGCCAAGCCGGAAGGTTACGAGGCTTTCCGGATCGGAATACTTCCGGTACCACTCCTCCAGCTCCTCAAAGGACTGACTGAAATTGTTGAGTCCGCCGCACATCACCGTACGGAAGCCACAGTCCAGAGAGGCCTGTGCCACCGTATCCGGGGTCAGATACATATCAAAGTTGGCTGTCATACCACTGGTCAGATACTCCAGAATGGCAAGCTTTGACAAATGATAGATATCCTCCGGCGTCAGCTTTGCCTCCATGGGAAACACCTGCTTGTTTAACCAGTCCAGCAGGGGCAGATCGTCTGCGTAGGAACGCAGACAGGTCATGGCGGAATGTGTATGGGCATTCTTAAAGCCAGGCATGATCACATTACCCTGTGCATCGATTTCCCGATCCCAGGATACATCTGCAAGCTCTTTTGCTTCTTTGTGAAGCTCCGGACCCACATAGGAAATCTGATTTTCTCTGACATGAAGCTCTCCCTCAAAAAGAGGCCGGTTTTCTTCCATGGTCAGTATTCTTGCATTATAAATTCTTATATTCATCGCAGTCTCCTTTACCGTTTGCCCTTATCGTAAACCTCGCCAAGCGCTTTCGGAGAATCATTGTGCCTGGAGAAGAAGATCAGAAGCAGCAGCGTCAGTACATAGGGCAGAATCATAATCAGTTCCGAATAGCTGCTGGGAAGTCCCGCTGCCTGCACGATCTGATAGCCGCCGGATTTGGCAAAGCCAAACAGCAGACAGGCTGCCAGCGTCGGAATAATTTTCCAGTTTCCGAAAATCAGCGCAGCAATGGACAGATACCCGTAGCCCACATATATTCCGGAAGAATAATTTGCAGAAATGGAATAGGCAAAGCTCATACCCGCCAGTCCGGACAATGCCCCAGACACCATAACAGCGGCAAAGCGTACCTTCGCCACGTCGATACCTGCTGCATCCACCGCATGGGGATTGTCTCCGCAGGCACGCAGGTGCAGACCGTATTTTGTTCGATATAATACATACCAGGCAATCGCCGCCACCACAACAATGATAATCTCAAAGGGATAAATATCTGTAAATACGGCACCCAGTACCGGAATTCTGGAAAGCCCAGGAATCGTCCACCGCTGGGATACGCTCAGGATAAATTTATCGGAAGGAGCCTGAAATACCACCCGGTTAATCGACTTTGTCAAAAATGCGGTCAGCGCCATCGCAAGGATATTGATCACTACACCGCTGATCACCTGATTGGCCTTGAATTTAATACAGAGCACTGCATGCAGCATGGCGTAAATCATACCGCCGATCATGGCAAAAAGCATAGCCGCATAATAGGGTACCTGGGAAGTGGTTCCCATGGACTGCATCAGGAGGACTGCAACCAGTGCTCCCACAAAGGCGCCTGCACCCTGCAGACCTTCCAGAGCCAGGTTCGTAATACCGCTTCTCTCACTGTAGATACCACCGATTGCCATGATAAACAGCGGAAGCGCAAAGGATAAGCCATCAATAATTATTTTATCTGCCATTTATGCTTCCCCACTTTCTCATTTCTCGTTCCAGCTCTTCCATTCTCTCTTTGCTGCGTTTCACTCTTTCCTCAATGTAGAAGCCGCACGCACTGAACAGAAGAATCAGTCCTGTGATTACCGATGCAATTTCCGCATCAAGCCCTGCGGTAGAGCTCATGTATGTGCTGCCCTTTCCGATCACCGTAATCAGGAAAGAGGACAGCAGAATTCCAATCGGATTGGAATTACCCAGAAGCGCCACTGCAATGGCGTCAAACCCCATACCTGGAAGTACCTTGGGCTGAACAGAAGCAAAATATCCCATGTAATAGGTTACACCGGCCACACCTGCCAGTGCACCGGAAATCACCATGGCAAGAATCATATTCCTTCCTACATTGATTCCGGCGTATTTCGCAGCCTTCTTGTTTGCGCCAACTGCTTTGATCTCGTAACCGAAGGTCGTTTTCCTGAAAATAAACCGGATGAGAAAAGCTGCCAGCACTGCCAGCACGATTCCCAGCGGAATGTTGAACTTAAATCCATTGACAGACACATCCGTCAGCGTCAGTCTTGCCGCACTGCTGATATTTTTTGACTGCCTGGATACCGGGTCTACATATTTGACGTAAATGAAGAAGGCTACCACATATTCCACGATGTAGTTGATCATGATGGTGGAGACTACTTCATTGATATTAAACCGGTACTTCAGCCAGCCTGCCAGCCCTCCTGCCAGTCCGCCGATCACCAGTGCCAGAAGCACAGCCAGCGGCTTCGCAATGGGTGCGGAAAGAGCACTGTAGCCTACTGTCACAGAAGTAATAAACCCGGCTGCCAGCATCTGTCCGGACACACCGATATTAAACAGTCCGGCCTTTAAGGCAACCGCCACGGCCAGTGCTGCAAAGATCATGGGTGTCCAGTAGTCCATAAAGCTGAAAAAATCCGTCAGCATGTTCTTACCGCCTGCATATTTTGCCTTGGGCGCAATGCCGCAGCCCTGAACCAGGTTCCAGAGCGCAGAAAATGGATTTTTTCCAAGAATTGCAATCACGGCAGCTCCTACTATCAGACTGAGGAGGATCGCAAAAACCGGAATCGTAATCTTCTGCTGTTTTTCATTTCCCAGAATCTTAACAAATAATTTTGTAACTGGATTTATCTTTCCTTTCATTTATGCTTCACCCCCATCATAAATGCTCCGACCTCCTTGACAGTCAGTTCCTTCGCATCGGCCACCTTCATGATCTCTCCATTGTAGATCACGGCAATGGTATCTGCCAGGCTCATGACCTCGTCCAGCTCCAGGGATATCAGAAGAATCGCCTTGCCCTTGGAGCGTTCCTCTATGATCTGCTTATGAATGTTTTCGATCGCTCCGATATCAAGCCCACGGGTGGGCTGTACGAAAATCGTCAGTGAGGAATCCTGTTCCACTTCCCGGGCTATGATCGCCTTCTGCTGGTTTCCGCCGCTCATGGAACGCACCACCGTCTTATTTCCCTGCCCGCTTCGGATATCGTACTCTTCAATAAGCCGCTCTCCAAATTCGTCGAACTTCTTCGGGTTGATAATGCCTTTCTTTGCAAAAGGCTCCTGATAATAATTTTTCAGCACCAGATTTTCGCTTAAAGTAAAATCCAGAATCAAGCCATAGGTCTGCCGATCTTCAGGAATATAGGAAATTCCCTCCAGCGTCCGCTTTCGGATGCTGTATTCCGTAATATCCTTTCCATTGAGAGAAATCGTACCGGATGCTGCCGGGCGAAGTCCCGCTATGACATCGGCAATTTCCACCTGTCCGTTTCCGGACACTCCGGCAATGGCCAGAATCTCTCCTGCCCGAACGGAGAAGGACACATTTTTCACTACTTCAAATTTATTATTATCTTTTACCGTCAGATTCTGTACGGAAAGCACTTCCTTTCCATACTGTGCCTCAGGCTTCTCTACCTTGAAGGAAACATTGCGGCCAACCATTTTATAGGCCATTTCCCTGGTGCTGGTGGTTGCCACATCCAGCACATCGATAAGGATTCCTCTGCGCAGAATCGCACAGCGGTCTGCCACCTTTTTGATTTCCCCCAGCTTATGGGTAATCAAAATAATCGTCTTGCCCGCTTCCTTTAACCCCCGGATAATATCCAGCAGGAATTCGATTTCCTGAGGCGTCAGAATCGCAGTGGGTTCGTCAAAGATCAGGATCTCTGCCTCCCGGTACAGCATTTTCAAAATCTCCACACGCTGCTGAATGGAGACATTCACATCCTGAATCTTCTGCGTAGGGTCAACTTCCAGACCGTACCGCTTCGACAGCTCCGCAATCTTCTGATTGGATGTTTTTATATCAACATAGGGAAAGATTCCTAAGAATTTCTTCTGGGGCTCCACTCCCATGATAATATTCTCTGCTATGGTATAATTCGAAACCAGTTTAAAGTGCTGGTGCACCATTCCGATATTTAACTGTGTCGCATAATTCGGGGAACTGATGACTTCCTTCTTTCCCCGCACATAGATCTCGCCTTCATCCGGCTCGTACATGCCAAAAAGCATACTCATCAATGTGGATTTTCCTGCGCCGTTCTCACCAAGCAGCGCATAGATTTCCCCTTTTTTAATCTGAATAGTTACAGAATCATTCGCAACTATGCCGGGAAACCGCTTCGTTATGTTTTTCATCTCTACGATATATTCTGACATCTGTATCCTCCTGGCATCAGAATGGAAAATAGGAAGGGATATATCATCCCTTCCTACCACCCTTTTGTGTTCTTGTTCTATTTTACAGACCTGTGAAAGCGTCCGGAGTCAGACCATTGAAGTTTGCTGCCGGAACAACCTCACCTGATTTTACCTTTGCAAATGCCTCTTCCATATCTGCAATGGTTTCAGCAGATAACTGGCATCTTCCCTCTGCACTTACAAAACCGGTAGAATCGGTATCAGCACCCAGAAGAGCATTCTCGCCTGCGAAGGTACCGTCTTTGATCTTGTTCAGCTGCAATTCTACGTTCATATCCATAACCTTCAGAACAGAAGTCAGAATGATATTGCCGTCTCCATTTACACCGTCATCATACTGGTCAACGTCACCGGCGATGCAAAGTACGCCCTCAGCCTCTTTAGCTGCTGTAAATACACCGTTTCCGGAGTTTCCTGCCGCTACCAGGATCACATCAACGCCAGCGTCGATCAGAGCTTTTCCCACTACCTTACCGGTTGCCTCATCACTGAAGCTTCCGATATAGTTACCGCCTACATTTGCTCCTGTCACATCGGTTCCTGCATAAGACGGAAGCTCTACGATCTCAGCTTTTGCTTCGTAATACTTGTTTGCATAGTTTACACCGGACATGAATCCATACTGATAGTTTACGTTGGACGGATAAGCAATTCCGTTTACAACAGCAACCTTACCGGTTTTTGTCTCCAGAGCTGCTGCCATACCTGCACAGAAACCTGCTTCCTGCTCCTTGAACTGCATTGCGTAGATGTTATCCACAACGATGGAATCTCCTGTTTCAGACTCCGGATCGGTCGGATAAGCGTCTACCAGGATGAAGTCTACATCCGGGTTTTCCTGTGCAATAGTGGTAATTCCTGCAAACTGGAAGCCACAGCATACGATTGCATCATAATCAGCCACGATATCTGCAACGGCCTGAACAGCTGCTGCCACATCACCGGTCTCCTCTCTTACGGGAGTAACGGTAGCATCCGGATTCTCCTCGATAAATGCCAGGATACCGTTGTAGTTGTTCTGGTTAAAGTTACGGTCATCTACACCGGACGGGCTGGTAACAATAGCGATCTTCAGATCTGCTCCGGCAGCCTCTGTTTCAGTCTCAGACTCTGCTTCGGCTGTTGCTTCTTCGGCTGTTGCCTCTTCCGTTGCTGCTGCCTCGGTTGTTGCTGCTTCGGTTACTGCTTCCGTTGTTGCTTCTTCCGTTGCTGCTGCCTCGGTTGCTGCTGCCTCGGTTGCTGCTTCGGTTACTGCTTCCGTTGCCGCAGGAGCTTCGGTTGTCTCTGTCTTGCTTCCGCATCCAGCCAGCAGTGTTGCTGTCATGCATGCGCAGAGCAGTGCTGCGAAAGGTTTTTTCATAATAGAT
>JAEDFS010000004.1 GCA_016297895.1 Marvinbryantia sp. | reverse complement strand
CCAGTGCCGCATCTGCCATCCGGTCCAAAGCCCCGAAATATGCGTCCGGTGTCACGGTTCCCAGTTCCTGTATGGTCATGGGAATATTCATCTCTTTTAACATGAACTGGATCCAGTTCACCAGAGAACGGACACTCATTACTTTATTGTAATTGCTCAGCCCCAGAATATGGGAAATATTGGAATACCGTTTTACTGCCGGCAGATATTCCTTCTGGCTTTTGCTGTGCTTATTGATATTCGCATTAAATTCCACCACATGAGGCAGAAGCATGGCATTTGCCCTTCCGTGAGGAATATGAAACATGGCTCCCAGCTGGTGCGCCATGCTGTGAGTGATTCCCAGTCCCGCCGTATTAAAGGAAAGTCCGGCCAGACAGGAAGCCACATGCATTTTCTGCCGCGCATGCATATCATTTCCGTCCAGATATGCCCGAAGCAGGAACACCCCGCAGATCTCGATGGATTTTTCTGCCAGTGCTGCTGAGAACTCGTTGTGACCGGTACTCACATACGACTCCAGCGCATGGGTAAATACATCCATGCCTGTGTCCGCTGTGATCGATGGCGGTACACTCTTTACCAGCTCCGCATCCAGGATGGCTTCATCGGCAGTCAGTTCATCAGAGACCAGAGGATATTTTACCTTTGCATCCGTATCATTGACTACCGCAAATGACGTCACTTCCGAACCGGTTCCGCTGGTGGTAGGGATCGCAATCAGCCCCACTTTACCGTAATTGTTGATCTTTAAAGCAAATTCACGGATTGCCTTGGATGAATCAATGGCGGAGCCGCCGCCTACTGCCACAATGGCCTCCGGCTGAAACTCCAGAAACTTTTTCACTCCCTCTGCGATCTTTCCCACCGGAGCATCCGGTACCACATCGTGAAAAATATCGTATGTAATATGCCCTTTTTCCAGAGGCGCTGTGATCAGTTCGATCATCCCGCTCTGAACCACAAAAGGATCTGTGATGATCAGTACACGCTGATAGGGGATCTCCCTGAGCCGATCCAGAGCATTGTCTCCAAAATGGATCACCGTTTTCATTTCAAAGGTTTTCATATCCGCTCTCCTTACCCGCACTCCTCTTCCGGATACCGGCACAGAATTCCCAGCTCCATAAAGTGCTGCTGCCACGTCACATCCGGTTTTTTATCTGTAATGACCACATCCACATTCCGCAGATTTCCTGCCACCGAAAATGCAGTCTGATCAAACTTCGTGCTGTCCACAACCAGAATATTCTTTTTCCCGGATTCCATCATTGTCCGCTTGGTAGATGCAAACATCTCATGGGACTCCATCAGACCCCACCGGTGATCCAGCGCCTTACAGGAAAAAAATACCTTGTCCACATAATAGGAACGGATCGCCTCCTCCGTCCTGGAACCTAAGAATGCCAGATATCCTTCCTTCATGACGCCTCCGGTAGAGATGATATTCCATCCGGAAACATCCGACAGCTCCAGCAGAATCTCCATGGAATTTGTGATCACGGTAAGAGATTTCTTATCCTTCAGCGCCCTTGCCACAAACACTGCTGTGGTACTGGCATCCAGAAAAATATGTTCTCCTTCCTGTACCATGGATGCTGCAATTTCTGCCATCTTCTGCTTTCCTGTCACATTCTGATTTTTACGGACATTAAAGGGAAGCTCAATGCTTACATCTTCATTGATGACAGCACCGCCGTAACTTTTTGTGGCTAAGCCTTCCTTTTCCAGCTTATCCAGGTCCCGGCGGATGGTCTCTTCCGACACATCATACAACTGACTCAGTTCACTGACTACCACCCGTTTTTCCTTTTGAAGCTTTTCGAGAATCTGATTCCGTCGTTCTAATGCCAGCATGATTGTATTCCCCTTTTCCTTTTCTGCCCGTTACAGCCTGCTTCTTACTCTGTTCTTTACTCTTCTTACAAAATGGAATCCATCATTCGTTTATCAGGATGTGCGATCACGGAGGAATCCAGATACATTCCCTTTTCTGCAACCAGTTCTTTTGCTCTGTCAATGGAAGCCTCCACCGCAGACACCTCACCGGTGATCAGCATATAGGATTTTCCGCACATTCCTTTTGCGATACGAAGCTCGATCAGTTCCACGATAGCCGTCTTTGCCGCCTGATCTGCTGCCTCGATAATGGATGCTGCATCATATGTTTCCAGAATTCCCAGTGCACTGATCTCTTCCACTGCTGTTGTTCCGTAAATTGCCGGGAAAATGGACTCATGAGGATTTCCCAGTACAAAGCTGTCAATGCATTTATCCTCATGCTGGGCAACTGCAACTTCCACTGCTGCCTTTACTGCACTGAGGTCTCCGGTAATGATAGCGATGTATTTTCCCGGACATACTGTCTGTGCCTCTACGATCTCAACATCGGAGGTCTTTACCATGGTATCGGCCGCTGTAATGCCTGCGGCTGTTGTCTTAAATTCAATCATTCCGATTGCTCTGCTCATATTCTGCACGTCCTTTCTACTTTGCCGCAATGATAATATGGCGGTCCGTCACTTCCGTTACTTTTCCGCAGATAGATGCATGGATTCCCACGCTCAGGCCATCTGCCGGTCTGGCGATCATCTGACCTCTGGTTACATCATCTCCGGCTTTTACCAGTGCCTGTGCCGGTGCACCAATGTGCTGGCTTAACAGGATCTTCACCTTCGGCACTCCCCGGAGTGTTTCATCCAGCGGCGCATCCTTGTCATATCTGGTAAGTGCCAGACGTGCCATCAGCCGTTCCTCCGGCACCTTACGGTACTCTCTGGACGAAGTTACGGGAACCGGCTGTACTCCCTGCGGCGGCTTCACACCTGCTTTTCGAAGTCCTCCCTTCATATCAGCCAGAAGACTTCTGGGTGCAAGGCTCTGAGGACAGGAATACATTTCACAGACTCCGCAGGAGCTGCAGAATGCTGCATCCAGATAGGGGTTGAGATCCCTGAAATCCTGATTGGATGCCGCTCTCATAAAGCGGGCCGGATCAATGGGATGTCCCAGATTATTTCTGGGGCAAAGGTCTGTGCAGGTATTGCACTGACAGCAGATAGATGCTGCCCTCTTCAAATCTATGGAAGAAGATCTGTTCTTCTTCATTACAATCACATGGTCCTTTGGAAGAACCAGAATAGCGTTCGTTGTCTTGGTCACCGGATCAGAAGGATTTCCGATCCGCCCCATCATGGGGCCTCCTACAAAATACACCGGATCCTTTACGGTGATCTCTCCAGCCTGTGCCACTACTTCCTCAAGGGTACATCCCAGAGGAACTCTCACCGTTACCGGATGCTGCACTTCTGCCACCACCGACACATATTTATCTGTCACCGGTTTCTGTTTTTCCACTGCACGGTATACATTATAGATCGTCTCTACATTGAATACGGCCACACCCTGCTCAATGGGCAGTCCGCCGGGTCTTACCACACGCCCCGTCGCTTCGTAGATCAAAACCACTTCATCCCCCATGGGATATACTTCTTCCAGAAGATGGATCCTCATCCCCGGAAATTCTTCAATATGCTGCTGCAGCGCTTTCACTGTCTGCACATAAGATTTCTTAATGCCGATAATTGCCTCGGACGCTCCCACAGTCTCTGCCACCATATGAAATGTCTTCATGATCTCATAGGCATGTTTTTCCAGAAGCTGTCTGTGAAGCTTCAGCAAAGGTTCACATTCCGCACAGTTCATAAGAATGGTATCTGCTTTATCTGTCAGCTTTGCATAAGTAGGAAATCCTGCGCCTCCGGCACCTACCACACCGTTTTCCTGTATGATTTTCTGTAATTCTCTGATTTCCATGGCGTTACTCCAATCCTGCACCGTCATCAACAATACCAACTATGGCTGCATCCACCGGTGCCCCTTCTATATCACAGCCGATTCTGGCTGCGCTTCCCTGTGCTACCAATACATATTCTCCGATCCCTGCCCCGATAATATCGATGGCAACGATCCGGTTAAGGTCAGCCTTCATATGATGTACTGGCTCAACGATCATAAACTTCTGTCCTATTAATTTTTCACTCTTCCGTGTGGAAACCACACTTCCCACAACCTTACCGATAATCATATGAATCTCCTATATTATGGACGGCAAGGAAATGAAAAGACAGACCGGACGAATATATTCGTCACGGGCTGGATTTTTCATTTTTGATGGCGGGCAGAATGCCCGCCCAGCCACAGACAGAAGCAGCTTCGCTGCGGGTGGCTGCCTTGGCAGACACGTCTGTGGCTTGCCGGCCGTTTTCTTTTACTTTCTTCTTATCTGATAATCGTCACCGTATTCCCGGTAGCGATCTGAGCCGCATTGGCTTCATCCGTATCGATATGCATTTCCAGCGTAAAGCTGTCATGTACACGGATCTTTACCTGGTTGAAGATCGTTCCGCGCTCATTATCTGCTTTCACGGAAACGATATCACCATCCCTGACTCCTGCTGCCTGTGCATCCTTCGGAGACATATGAATATGGCGCATTGCCACAATACATCCCTCTTTCAGATAGATTGCACCCTTCGGTCCTACAATGGCAATCGGAGCACTTCCTTTTACATCCCCTGATTCCCGTACCGGTACCTTCATGCCGAGCTTGATGGCATCCGTTGCCGATACTTCCACCTGGGACGCTTTCCTTACCGGGCCGAGGATCCGGACATTTTCGATCGCACGAAGCTTCAGTCCTACGATCGTCACGGTCTCATTGGACGCGAACTGACCGCCCATCAGCTCTTTTTTCTTTGTGAGCTGATATCCCGGGCCGAACAACGCCTCCACATGCTCCTGGGTCAGGTGGATATGTCTTGCAGAAACTCCGATCGGAACCATAAAACCATCGCTTTTGCTTTCGCTGCGATTGATGGCTTCAATGACCATCTTCGTAATCAGTTCGATATTATTTGTTTCCAAACCTGCACCTGCTTTCTCTCCGGCTTAGCCAGGCTCTTCTTATTTCAGTACCGGAAGGATCTTTTCCACATCTGTATGCGGTCTCGGAATTACATGGGTAGCTACCAGTTCACCAAGTCTGGATGCTGCTGCGCTTCCGCTTTCCACTGCTGATTTTACAGCTCCTACATCTCCGCGAACCATAACAGTTACCAGTCCGGAACCGATCTTCTCTGTTCCTACCAGAACTACGTTTGCTGCTTTGCACATCTGGTCAGCTGCTTCGATTGCTGCTGTCAGTCCTCTTGTTTCTACCATTCCTAATGCTTCCTGTGTCATTCTTTTTTCCTCCTTAAAAATAATTTCATCAAATTTTCCTGTGGCCCCTAGCAGTCCAGGGGTACTTCTGTTTCATTCGTGGTCTTTTCTTTCTGCTGTTTTTTCCATCGACTTGCGCTTAATTCCACCATTTTCACGATTTCTTCATGAGGACGGGCAATTACCGCATAGCATGCCGGCTTTTTAATGGCCTTGGCTGCTGCTGTTTCCACCGCTTCCGTTACCGCAGCCACATCACCCTCTACAATGATGGTTACCAGTCGTCCGCCCAGCTTCCGTTCCCATGACGCCAGTTCTACATCTGCAGTCTTGCACATGATATCCAGCGCATCGATTGCCGCAACCACGCCTGTAATTTCAATAAATCCATACGATTTGTTCATGAGCGAACTCCTTTATTCTGTATGTCAGATCGTCGGCAGAATTTTTTCCACATCGCTGTGGGGTCTCGGGATCACATGCGTAGCTACCAGCTCACCCAATCTGGATGCTGCTGCGCTTCCGCTCTCAACTGCTGCCTTAACAGCTCCCACATCACCGCGAACCATAACGGTTACCAGTCCGGAACCGATCTTTTCTGTGCCGACCAGAACAACCTCTGCTGCCTTTGTCATTGCATCTGCTGCCTCGATCGCTGCAGTCAGTCCTCTTGTTTCCACCATTCCTAATGCTTCCTGTGCCATTTCTATTCCTCCTGTAATCTCTGATCCTATTTTATTTCACGGGAATCGGATTCCCATCAGCTCTTATCCAGAGCACTGATCTTTAACATTTTTTCCGTTCCCGGTTCGGGATTGGGAATTACATGGTGCTGTACCACACCGGTCAGCCGGTTGGCTGCTTCCATTCCTGCCTCTACCGCTGCCGTGACATCCGCCACGCTTCCGCGGTATTTGATGGTTACCAGCAAAGGTACTGGCAGGCTGTCTGCATTTGCCGGTTTATTCTTGTCGAATATCTCCAGCCTTACATTCGCTGCCTTGCATCCGGCATCTCCTGCCACAAAGGCCGTGGTCAGGCCAAACACCTCTAAAATTCCTACAGCTTCTGCCATTTTGCCTCTCCTTTATCACTCTGCTTATTCATTGATAATTGCGATCTTTAATCCCTTCATGGCCAGATTGGTCTGATGAGCTTCATTGATCTGATCCAGCGGGTAAGTATGGGTGATCAGCTTATCCATCGGAAGACCGATACCCTTTGCTCTCTTCAGGAAATCAAAAGTAGTCGCATAATCTCTCAGTGTATATACCCAGGAACCAACTGTGGTGATCTCCTTGGAGCAGATATCAAAATGAGGATTGATCGTTGCATCTCCGCCGTTGATGAAGAATCCCAGCTCGCAGAGTCCGCCGCCGTTGCGGATGAATTTGTAAATGTTTGCATGAGCCACAGGAGATCCTGTACACTGGAATGCAAAATCTGCAAGATGTCCGCCGAATGCTTCCTTCACTCCCTCAGCAAGAGCTTCAATACCCTTGTGATCTTTGAAGTTCACCGTTACGGTTGCGCCCATTTCCTTTGCAAAGTCAAGACGCTTCTGCTCTCCGTCTACTGCACAGATATTCTCGATACCCATGGTACGCAGAACTGCGATACAGATCAGACCGATGGGTCCGCATCCCTGAACAACGACTCTGCTGTTGAAGCGGAGGATGTTGGTCGTCTTTGCTCTCTCTACTGCATGGATCAGAACTGCACACGGCTCGATGAGGATTCTTGATTTCAGATCCAGATCACTTACATTGAAAAATGTGGATCCGAAGCTTCCTCCTCTGATCACGATGTAATCGGAAAACCATCCGTTCAGATGTACATCATCATCCGGAAGAAGTCCGTATACATCTGCGCCGCCTACGTTTTTCTTGTTCAGGTCATACATGGTGATCTCCGGATCATCCTTGAAGATCATACAGGTTACGACTTTATCGCCTACCTTCACGGGTTTACCGGCTGTATCTACCTTCACATTCTTACCCATTGCCACGATCTCACCGGTTCCCTCATGTCCAAGAGCCACCGGAATCAGTCCGAAGGGATCTCTCTTGAACTCATGTGCATCTGTACCGCAGATTCCGCATCCTTCCACTTTTACCAGGAGGTCATCATCTCCCAGCTCCGGAATCGGAAATTCCTTGATATCATAATGCTCCAGTGCTGTCAGCATTGCCACTCTGGCAGTCTTCGGAATGGCTTTTCCTGCTGCCGGTGCCGGTGCTGCTGCAGCAGCTCCGTTTCCTGTCATACCGGAAAGAACCTGTTTGACAATTTCTTCTATATTGATATTGTTAATATCCATGTTTCTTACCCTCCCGATCAGCGAATGCAGAGGCTGTCAGACATCACGCAGCGTCTTCTCTTGGTAAAAGTGCTTGCACTTGTCAGACCTTCTCCGGTACGGCTTGCAATGGTAAAGGTACAATAACCTTCTCCTCCGAATCCCAGTGCCGCATAAGACGGTGCATTCTTCACCAGGATCGCCGTATCGATCGCTTTCGCATATTTTGTGATATTATCGATGTTCTTGGAATGGATGTGTGCGGAATGACGGTTGCCATGCTCCAGCCATACAGCCTGTTCCACTGCATCATCAAAATCTTTTGCTCTTACTACACCCAGGATCGGCATCATCAGCTCTTCTTTAATCAGCGGATGCTCCTTGGGACCTTCAAATACGATACAGCGGATGTTTGCCGGCACATTTACTCCGATCATGGAGAGCAGTGTTCTTGCATCCCTTCCCACGCATTTTCTGTTCAGCTTTCCGCCTGCCAGAACTACTTCTGTCAGCTTGTCCTGTTCTTCTTTGGATGCCAGATAACAGTCATTTTCCGTTATCAGATAGTGCATCAGTTCATCCATAACGGAAGAAACTGCCACGATCTCTTTTTCTGCGATGCAGGGAAGATTGTTATCAAAGGTACATCCGTTTACGATATCCTGTGCTGCCTTGCGCACATCTGCCGTCTCATCCACAAGAGCGGGCGGATTTCCTGCTCCGGCACCGATTCCTCTCTTTCCTGAAGAAAGTACGGCGGTTACTACTCCGGGACCTCCTGTAGCGGCGATCAGCGGGATATCTTTATGTTTCATCATAATGTTGCTTGTTTCCAGTGTCGGTTTTTCTACTGTAACCGCAATATTGTCCGGTCCGCCTGCTTCCAGAGAAGCCTCGTTTACCAGATTGATTGCGAAAATAGAAGTCTTAATCGCTGCCGGGTGAGGATTAAATACTACCGTATTTCCTCCTGCCAGCATTCCCATGGTATTGCACAGAACGGTCTCACTGGGATTGGTACAGGGAGTAATTGCTCCGATGACACCAAAGGGACCCATTTCGATCAGCGTCAATCCTCTGTCTCCGGACCAGGCTGTCGTTGTGATATCCTCCGTTCCCGGAGTCTTGTCAGCTACCAGATGATGCTTTAAGATCTTATCTCCCACATTGCCCATGCCGGTCTCTTCCACACCCATGCGGGCCATCACTTCTGCATTTTCCTTGATCTTTCTGCGAATGCAGGTGATGATCTTTTCCCTCTGATCCATGGACATTCTTTTTACCACTGCCTGAGCCTTTTTGGAAGCCTCGATGGCGTCGTTCATATCCTTGAACACACCATGTTTACCGGTAGATGTCTCTGCGATCTGCATTCTGGCCATCACTTCCTGTACAATTTCCTGTACCATATTTTCATTGATTGGCATGAAATTGTCCTCCTTTATCTCTGTCCGGTCTGTTCTTTATTTCAGACCAAGCTGAGCCATTACCTGTTTTGTGATGCTTGCAACCAGATCTGCATCTGCAGCCTGTGCATCAGATACAACATTGCAGGAGCCCTGGCAGTTATGGCAGTTGATGCCGCCCTTATTCTGGCAGATATCAGCCGGATGTTTGCCCGGTAATCCCATTTTTCTTCTGATCTCATACAGTTTTGAGATCTGCTCTTTGTCAAATTCCTTGGGTCCGCCCAGCATTTTTGCTTTGTAAAGCAGTTCTGCATAGAATTCAACGGATTCCATCTTCATATAAGCAGCCATCAGATCGGTAGACCAGGTCAGCGCACCGTGGCTCTCCAGAAGAACTGCATCAAAATACGGAAGGTATTTTTCCAGTCTGTCAGGGATCTCAGCTGTGGACGGTGTACCGTATTCTGCGATCGGTACGCATCCAAGTGCGATGACTGCTTCCGGCATGATCGGCTGTGTCAGCGGAATTCCTGCGATTGCAAAAGCGGTTGCAAATGTGGGATGTGCATGTACCACTGCACCTACATCCGGTCTTTTCTCATAGACTCTCATGTGCATCTTGATTTCAGATGAAGGACGGAATCCCGGATTTGCCTGGATCACATTTCCTTTTGCGTCTACCTTACAGATAAACTCCGGTGTCATAAATCCTTTGGACACTCCTGTCGGTGTGCAAAGAAACTCGTTGTCATTGAGCTTAACGGAAATGTTACCGTCATTTGCAGCCACCATGTTGCGATTGTAGATTCTTTTTCCTACTTCGCAGATCTGTTTTTTGATTTCAAATTCGTTTACCATGCTTTCCTCCTCCTTAAGTGCATTGGTTTTTTCTGCAATGATCCATATTTTATCATTACAGTTGGTTTTTATTTGATTCTAACCTAAATTTTACCCCTTTCCACGAAAAATGTCAAGGAATTCTTGTTGTTTCTGTTGTTTTTCATTGTGATTTTATGTGGTTTTTATTGTGGTTTTTCCTGTGTTCGCCTTATGTTTGCGTAGAAAAAAACATCCGTTTCAAGAATGCCATCGCAATTCCGGGTTATCCGGGGCATAATTTGCCGGTTTTTGGGATTGACATTCCTTTTTTTCTCTGTAATACTGAAAGAAACTGATGTACCTAAAAGTCTGATACGGAGGAAAATACATGTATCTTTCCGATATGCATACCCATTCCATCGCAAGCGGTCACGGAACCGCCAGCACGATCTCTCAAATGGCAAAATATGCCGCTTTTCAGGGAATGAAGCTTCTTGGAATCACAGACCACGGCCCTGCAACTTTGGGTGCCGGAACTCCATCCTATTTCCGCAGCATCAGCTGCTCTCCCCGGCACCGATGCGGTATCGATGTCTTCTACGGTGCAGAACTGAATATTCTGGATCCCGACGGACGCTTAGATCTCTCTGATGATCTGATCTGCGGTCTCGACTACGTGATCATCAGCATGCACCAGCATACTTATGCCGGCGGCTCCAGGGATGAGAATACCCGGGCGCTCAGACATGCCATGAAACATCCGGGAGTAAAGATCCTGGGGCACTGCGATGATCCCCACTACCCTGTGGATTACGAAGAGCTGGCACGATGTGCAAAAGAATGCGGTGTCATATTCGAGATCAACGAAGCATCCCTCGCTCCTTACGGCTACCGCGGCGACACAAAAGCCAACGATCTTGAGATCCTGCGCTGCTGTGAAAAATATGAGCTGCCGCTGGTCTTATCCAGCGACAGTCACGGTCTTCATCATATCGGTGATTTTTCCTGCGCATCTTTGCTTGTCCACAATGCTTCCTTTCCGGAGCAGCTGATCCTGAACAATCAGATCCCGAATCTGAAATCTTTTCTCCGCTGGAGGGAATCCTGATCCCGAAGATCATCCGGTCATAAAAACACAACGAGGAACCTCCGCAGCCTGTCTTTACGCAAGCTGCAGATGTTCCTCTTTTTTAGTAGTAGTAAACCGGCATTTCCTGCCCGATTCCAACAGACCCGCTGACGGCCGTCTCTTTTTTAGCCGCAGGTTTCTTTTTCGCCGCCAGCTTTCTTCCCGGCGCTTTCTTTCCCGTTGTTTTTCCCGCCACCGGCACAGCGACGTCTTCCGCTGCCGCTTTCACCTCTTTGACCGGCTCTTTTTCTTTCGCTGCCGCCCTGGATGCTCTTGCCATACTGCCTTTACCTACTGCCATAATCTTCTACCTCCTTAGCAAGCTTCCGGTATTCTCCGGCGCTTCTTGTACTTTTCTTATATACCCCCACCGGCTTTGATGCATCCTGTGCCCATTCTATAGAAGAGTCCACATGGATAAAGGTATCAAACACCCGGATATTTTCATAGCCGTCCAGGATCTCCCTGGTCTGCCGGTAATAATTTTTTCTTTCGTCTACTTTTGTGATCAGAACTCCCATGACCCGGGCATCCGTCACATCCTCCATGGTTCCCAGAAAGTCAAACATATTCGCCAGTCCAAAGAGCCCCCAGGGAGATGCCTCTACCGGAATCACTACCCAGTCAGAAGCGCAGAGGACATTCACCACCCAGGTTCCCAGAGTCGGCGGCGCGTCCATGAGAATATAATCATAAACTCCGGACTCCCTCACCTTTTTCAGACATTTCTTCAGAATATACTCTCTCTGCATCATGGAAAACAGCTCATACTCGATCTGACTCATCAGCGTAGAAGAAGGAATCAGATCCAGATTCTCATAAGGCGTCTCCATAATATAGTCCGTAAGATCCGCTCTGGTTCGCACAGCGTCATAGAGTGTCTTCCCGCTTCCGGCGATCTCCAGCACACGCTCCTCATCAAAAAACGACAGAGACAGATTCAGCTGCATATCTCCATCCACCAGCAGCACTTTCTTTCCCGCCGCTGCCAGTTCATATCCCAGATTTGCACAGGAGGTGGACTTTCCGCTCCCGCCCTTATTATTGGTAAAACAGATTACTTTTGTACTTTTCTTCTCTTCCATTTCTCTGCTCCGCCTGTGTAAGATTCAACCATTTTTCTACAACCATTATACCCGACTGCCGGGAAAATGAAAAGCATTTCTTCTTTTTAAAAAATCCCAAAAATTTTCTCATGAAATGTTTCGTACAGCCGTTCATAGGTTGTATAGGAAATATTACTGTTCTTAAATGTCTTACTCCACTTTGCGCAGATGGCATCTGCGATCACAGAAGCCTTCTCATGCCCCGTCATCAGAAGCGCAGGAAATACATAATAAATCGTAAACATATTCAGATCTGCCTGAAGTCCTGACCCAATTCTTCCCTTTGTCCGGAATTTCCGATCTACTGCTTCCACAAAAACCGAAGCCAGTTCTTCCGCCGCCTTTTCCTTTTCTTCTGCTCCATCTATATATTCGGTCATTTCTACGAAGTAATGACCGTATTTTTCCCTGAATAATTCCATATTGCACTGATAAGAGAGTTTTTTCAATCTCTTCATCATTTCTTTTCTGTCGTCATAAATGTTCTCGATCTGATTCAGCATGTTGTTCCTCCGGTCTCAAAAACGGGGAATCAAGACGGACCCGGCAAGTCTGCCTTTCCTGATCTTCATTCCCCGAAAATCCTGTTTCTATTATTCTACTACAACGCCCTTCTGAAGCATCACATTTGCATAAAGTGCGCTCTCACCGGTAGCAATGATCGCATAAGCGGTCTTTGCTTCCTCATAAAATGCGAAACGTTCAATATTTCCTACAGCCTCTGCTCCTCTGCTGTCGTACTTGGATACGATTTCCTTATAGGTATCCCAAATCGGTGTCTCCACATCATCTCCCGGCATTACTTCCATCAGGTTTACCGGATGCTCTACATAAGAATCCAGTGGGAATACCTGAAGGATCGCATCCAGGAGTTCCGGTACACCGTGTCCGTCGCAGCGGATCACGATCGCATTTTTTCCCATAGACTCTGCCGGAAAGTTTCCGTCAGAGATTACCAGTCTGTCACTGTGTCCCATTTCAGCCAGAACCTTCAGAAGCTCCGGGGAAAGGATTTTCGGAATTCCTTTTAACATAAATTTTTCCTCCTTTAAAACAAGGGACCGGGATTTGGCTCCCAGTCCCTCTTTTCATTTACTTATTTAATATTTGCATTCCCTGTAAACAAAAGATTAGTCATACAGGTTGGGAGCGATTTCGTCGCTGTCCATATTCTCTGCATTGTACCAGTAACCATCTGTCGGAAGGTCTGTTACTTCTTCGCCGTTAGCGATCTGAGTCAGAACATCAACAGTCTTGATACCCATAGCCAGCGGAGACTGTGTAACTGCACCAAACATTGTTCCGTCAGCAACAGCTGCTTTGATTGTAGAACCAGCATCGAAACCAGCTGCTAATACTGTAGTTTCCGGATCACTTCCCAGAACACCAAGGTTTCCGTTAGCTGTCAGGATACCTTCTGCTGCAACCTGGTTAGAACCGAAGATACCGATTACATCTTCTTTGTTCAGGATGTTAGCTGCTTCTGTAGCACACAGTTCAACAGTTGTCTGAGCCGGAACTGCTACTTCGATGATGATGCATGCAGATGCTTCATCGCCGGCTTCTTTACAGTTGTTTACATAGTATTCATTACCAACTACTGCTACGGTATGTCCGTCAGCTGCTGCCAGTTCTGTGAATTTGTCGATAAATCCAAGACCACGGCTTGTGATAGACTCAGAAGTTGCTTCCTGGTTCACTTCACCGATTCTTACTACTTCGCCAGCTTCGTCTTTTGCTGCGATCTTATCTTTCAGTGCTCCATACAGATTTTCTGCCGCTGTAGCACCTGCGCCATAGTTATCTGTAGCGATTGTGGAGTATACGGATCCTTCCGGAGCGTTCGGAACACCTGAGTCGAATAATACAACCGGGATTCCGGCATCTTTTGCTGCCTGCAGGGATTCCAGAACTGCTTCCTGGTCACAAGCTGCCAGACCGATTCCGTCCGGTTTCTTGTTGATTGCGTCGTTCAGCATGTTAACCTGGTCAGCGATATCGGATTCTGCATTCGGTCCGTTGGAGTTAGCGGTAACACCGAGTTTTTCTTTCTCGGAATCGATACCTTTCACTGCTGCCTGCCAGTAGGATGACTGATAGCTCTTAACGATGATTTCGAAAGTATACTCGCCGTTAGCTGTAATTTCCTCTGCAGATGCAACGCCACCGAGCATTGACACTACCATAGTTGCTCCCAATACTGCTGCTAATAATTTCTTTTTCATTTTTTACCCTCCTGTACGTTATGTATAGTTTTTATATAAAGTCCTTTGGACTTCATACCATAAGAAAAATTAATGTACTTCACGTCTCTTTTTGATGACGTCGATCAATACCGCTCCAATCAAGACAAGACCGGTGATAATCTGCTGCCAGTTAGCCTGGAGTCCGATAAACGGAAGGCCGGTCTTTAACAGACAGATTACAAATACTCCGAGAAGAGATCCCGTTACTGTTCCGGATCCTCCGGAAGCAGATACACCGCCGATGATCGCACCTCCGATGGCCTCCAGTTCAAAACCGGCCCCCGTTCCGGGCTGAACTGTGGTGAAGATTGCAGAATAGGCAATGGCTGCCAGACCTGCAAACAGACCGGAGATCACATATGCGGAAATATGATAGATTTTTACATTGACACCGGATAATCTGGCTGCTTCCTTGTTGCTGCCGATACCGATGATATAACGTCCCACCTGTGTATGATTTAACACATACGCCATCACTGCCACCAGAATCAGTACCCAGATGATACCAATGGGAAGCATGACTCTCGGTGCGATGTTGATCTTAAAGATGCTTCTGAACCATCCGCCGGGCTGTGCTGCGGTCGGCCAGGTAATTCCGAAACCACCTACAATAATGGAACCCAGTCCACGGGTGATCATGCAGGTACAAAGGGTCACCAGGAATGGCGGAATATCCATTACTGCTACCAGAGTACCATTTAAAAGACCGATTGCCACACCAAACAGAACGGTTACCAGCATTCCTGCCCATACCGGGAATCCATGGAATGAGATCAGATATCCTCCAACCAGGGAATAACAGATCAGTCCGGTACCGATAGAAAGGTCTACACCGCCGGTGATCAGCGGGAACGTAACACCGATGGACATCAGTACGATATAGTATGAGTAGTCCAGAATGCTGACAAGTGTCGTATACTTTCTGAAAGCGGGACTCATCACGGAAAAGAAGATTGCTAATCCAACGATTACCAGAAGAACGATAAATTTCTGTCCTCCCAACTTCTCCAGTGACGATTTTCTTTTCCCTGCAGTCACTGCATTTTGATTCGTCATGATTTCATTCTCCTTCCTAACTTATCTCGCGTGTTGCCAGATTCATGATATTTTCCTGAGTTGCTTCCTCGATACCGATCTCACCGGTAATCTTACCCTCACACATAATCACGATCCTGTCACTCATTCGCAGAATCTCGGTCATTTCGGAAGAAATCATTATAATTGCTTTTCCTTCGGCAGCCAGCTTGTTCATCAGCTTGTAGATCTCGTTTTTCGCACCAACGTCGATTCCCCGGGTCGGCTCATCGAAGATCAGGATATCACAGTCTCTGGTCAGCCATTTTGCAATTACCACCTTCTGCTGGTTACCGCCGGACAGGTTCACCACCAGCTGATCGATTCCCGGTGTCTTTGTATCCAGAGATTTCACATAATCCTGGGCAACCTGTTCTTCTTTCTTCTTATTAATGAAAATACCGTTTACAAATTTTTTCAGGGTAGCCATGGTTGTATTCTCCGCTACGGACTTCTGTACAACCACACCGTATCTCTTTCTGTCCTCCGACAGATAACCGATACCGTATTTTACCGCATCCTCAGGAGTGTTGATCGTCACTTCCCTGCCGTTGATATAGATCTTGCCGCTCTCCTTGGGATCTGCTCCGAAGATCGCTCTTGCGGTCTCCGTACGTCCGGCACCCATCAGTCCTGAAAATCCGAGAATCTCTCCTTTGTGAAGTTCAAAACTTACATCCTGAACCATTTTACCTGCATTGAGGTGTTCCACCTTCAATACCACCGGAGCCCCTTCGGGAACCATGCTGTGGGTCTTCGGATCTTCATAAATGACACGTCCTACCATCATGTTGATGATATCATTCTTCGTACACTCTTCTGTGATCAGTGTCCCTACATAGGTACCGTCTCTCATAACCGTTACTCGGTCTGTGATCACCTTGATCTCATCCATACGGTGGGAGATATAAATGATACCCAGTCCCTGTGCTCTCAGGTCACGGATAATCTTGAACAGCTCTTCGATCTCTGTTTCCGTCAGTGCAGCTGACGGTTCATCAAATACGATAACCTTTGCCTCATGTGAAATTGCCTTGGCGATCTCACACATCTGCTGCTTTCCTACCGTCAGATCACTCATGGTATCTGTCGGATCAATATCGATATTCAGTTTCTGAAACAGCTTTGCTGCTTCTTCATTCATCTTTTTATCATCAATTCCGAAGCCCTTTTTGAATTCTCTTCCAAAGAAGATGTTCTGTGCTACGGTCAGATGACCCAGCATATTTAATTCCTGATGTACAATTACAATACCGGCATCCTGTGCTTCTCTTGTATTATGGAACTCTACTTCTTTTCCTTCAAATGTAATCGTTCCGGAATCTTTTGTATAAATTCCCGTCAGCACCTTCATCAATGTGGATTTGCCGGCACCGTTTTCTCCCATCAGAGCATGTACTTCTCCTCTGCGTACTTCCAGATCCACATGGTCCAATGCATGAACACCAGGGAACGATTTATCGATTCCTTTCATTGTTAAAATTACATCGCCCATATTTTCCCCAACCTTTCTGAATTTATCACATTTCAAGTATCCTTAATTCTTACGGCGTCTTCCGAGAACATCGAAATAAACTGCCGCAATAACGATAATACCTGTGATAATAAGCTGGTAGTTCTTATTCATACCCAGTGCAAGAATTCCTTCCTGCAGAAGAGCTATGATAAATACGCCGATCACAGTACCGCTGATAGATGCAAGTCCGCCTGCCATGGAAGTTCCTCCCATTACACAGCCTGCGATTGCTTCATTATTATACTGGTCGCCATATCCCGGCTGAACAGTGGTATAAGCTGATACAAAGAAGATCGCTGCTATACCGACCAGGACTCCGCAAATAGCATATGCGGTCATCTCCCATCTTTTTACATTGACGCCGGACAGTCTGACCGCCTCTTTGTTGCTTCCGAGGCAGAGAATATAACGACCGATCATGGTCTTATTCAGGATGATGGCACAGATGATCGCCACACCGATGAAGATAAACAGACCAACCGGGATATTTCCCACCTTTACCAGGTATCTGTACCAGCCGCCCTCTGCCGAAAGCTGGGGCCAGCTGACTGACTGTGTCTTTGTAAATACAGATGCCAGACCTTTTGCGATATTCATGCTGGCCATGGATACGATAAACGGCGGCACTGACCAGTAAGCAACCAGATAGCCGTTGAAAATTCCGAAGCAGCATCCTACCAGAATGCTGATCACCAGCGCAAGTGCCATGGGCACTCCGTAACTGGTAAGACTGTATCCTGCGATCAGAGCACAGCAGAACATAACCGGTCCGATGGAGAAATCAATGCCGCCGGTTGCGATTACGAATGTAACGCCAAGAGACAGGAATCCCAGGAAGTATACATAGTTCAGCGCACTCATGATACGTGAATAGCTTAAGAATGTAGGGCTGATGACAGCAAATGCCACATACATTACGATAAGCACACCCACCAGAAGAATCCGGTTCAGACCGATTTTCTTGACAAGCGGGTTCTTTTTCAGATTTTCCATTCTATTTCCTCCCAACCACAAAACCTCATCTGCTCAGGCTTTGTTTTCGCTTCCGCATACCTTGATTTTTTCTTTTACAAGTTCCGTCACGTACTGCATTCCCACTGCCCCGTATTTCTTCGGGTCAAACGCATCCGGGTTTGCTTTCAGGAACTCTTTCACCCCATTGCTGTATGCGATTCTTAACTCTGTTGCAAAATTCACTTTGCTGATACCCCTGCGGATACATTCACGAACTGCTTCATCCGGGACACCGGACGCACCGTGAAGTACCAGAGGCACCTTTACAACCCTGCGAATCTCCGAAAGCCGGTCTACATCCAGCTTTGGCTCGCCTTTATAGATGCCGTGGGCTGTTCCGATCGCTACTGCCAGAGAACTGATCCCTGTCTCACGTTCAAATCTGACTGCATCATCCGGATCGGTATATCCGGGATCCGTACATTCCAGATCATCCTCTTTTCCGCCCACTTTTCCAAGCTCCGCTTCCACCGGAATTCCCGAAGGTCTGCAGGCATCTGCCACCCTTCTGGTCACTGCAATGTTATCTTCCAGCGTCTCTTTGGAACCATCGATCATAATTGAAGTGTAACCTGTTCTGAGAGCCTGCATAGCCAGCTCAAAGCTGCTTCCGTGGTCAAGATGCAGTGCCACAGGCACACTGGCTTTCTTTGCTGCCGCCTTCACATTGGCGTAATACATCGGAAGCCCTGCATACTTTACAGTAGAAGGAGTTGTCTGCAAGATGACCGGAGCACGCATTTCCTCCGCAGCCCGGACAACAGCCATCACCATCTCCATATTTTCCACATTAAATGCACCAATGGCATAGCCCTCTCTGTCGGCCGCAGCCATCATCTGTTCTGTCGTCACGAACGCCATGAACTCATCCTCCTGTTTACATGTACTATGAAGCTCCAGCCAAGTGAAACGTTTCGCTTCATGTGATTATTATGCCATAATTCAAATACAACGTCAATTTTTATCTATGGGAGAAATATGAAAAATCATATCACAATATTCACTTTTCCTGTCCGTTTATGCATCCGGGCAGTCCACGATCACGCCCTCTTCATCCCACAGATCATGCCAGTCTTTTGCGCCCGGCCAGAGGAATACCTGTCCTTTTACCAGACGGTTGTTTCTCTCCAGCGTTGCAATGGTTTTCATCTCCTCTTCTGTCAGAGGCTCTGTCACCATGGCTTCCAGATTTGCCGTATAGTTGTGAACGGAAAACGGAATGGGAATCACTCCTCTCTGATGCGCCCACTTCAGACAGATGATAGCAGGATGTACTCCATGGGCTTTGGCGATCTCACGAAGCTGCGGCATCTCCATATCCGCCACATCCTCCGGCACGATATCTCTCTCCGGTCTTCTGGGCGAACCAAGAGGCATGTAACCCACCGGCTGAATATCATGAGCCACCAGATAATCAAAGATCTCCTGCTGCTGGAAACAGGGATGAAATTCAGATTCACAGGCTGTCGGTTTGATACGGAATTTATCGATCACAGCTTCCAGTTTCGGAATGGTCATGTTGGAAATACCGATATGGCGGATCAGTCCCTTATCAACCAGTTCTTCACACTGTCTGTAGGTATCCATGAATTCTGCCACGGAAAACGGCTTTGATTCCGGGTTTCTGGAGTCCACATCACAAAACGGTGCATGATAATTCGGGAAGGGCCAGTGAATAAAGAACATATCAATATAGTCACACTGAAGGTCTTCGATACTCTGCCGGCAGGATTTCTCCACATCGCGGTGCATGTCATTCCATACCTTGGTCATGATATACAGATCTTTTCTTTCTACGATACCTTCATCAAATGCTTCTTTGAATACTTTTCCGATCTCTTTTTCATTTCCGTAGCATGCCGCACAGTCAAACATCCGATATCCTGCACGGATCGCTCCTGCCACCGCACCGGATACCTCTTCCGGTGAGACACGGTCAGAGCCAAAGGTTCCCATACCGATGCAGGGCATGGTATCTCCGTTATTTAATGTAACCTGTGGAATTTTGTTTGGATCGATCATCATGTTTCTTTCCTCCTGCTTTTTTTATTTTTCGCTGTCGATCAGAATCTTTCCCCGTACCGTTCCGGGTGTCTTGAACATTTCAAACGCTTCATCGATTCTGGAAAGCGGTATTTTTCTGAAAATAAAGGACTCATCAAATTTCAGTTCTCCCGTCTTGAAATAATGGGCAGCCAGCTCCCATTCATCTCCCGGGAAGGGTGCGGAATAACTCATCCAGGATCCGGTCAGGGTAAATTCCTTCCGGTTCATGTTCTCCCATTCCTCCACAGAAAAACTCAGTTCCCTTGTGGGGGTTCCGATAAAGCAGACCTGTGCTTTGTTGGCCGCCAGCTTAAATGCCATCTTCATCGTGATGGTATTCCCCGCTGTCTCATAGACATAATCAAAGCCCTGGCCTCCCGTGATCTCGCTGACCCGGTCCATATAGTCTTCTTTGGAAGAATTTACTCCGTGATCTGCGCCAAGACGTTTTGCCAGATCCAGACGTTCCTCCAGAATATCAAACACGGTCACCGTCTTTGCGCCGAAGATCTTCGCCCACTGGGCAGTCATCATACCGATGGTTCCTCCGCCAAGGATCGCTACATGTTTGCCTCCTTTGTAATCCACTCTGCGAAGTCCGTGAAGTGCCACTGTAGCCGGTTCAAAAAAAGCACCTTTTTCAAAGCTTACCTCATCATCAAACTTCACCGCATTCTGTTCCGGTACCGCCACATATTCCGCAAAGCTTCCGAATTCTCTGGAACCGATAAAGCTGTAATGGCGGCAGAGGGAATAATTACCCTTCTGGCAGTCCTCACATTTCATACAGGGCACCAGAGGTACTCCCGCCACCCGGTCACCGGGTTTTAATGAGGTCACACCCTCTCCTGTTTCCACCACTGTTCCGGAAAACTCATGTCCCAGCACATTGGGGAAATAATGGCAGGCATCCCCGTTTACCCTGGGGACATCAGAACCGCAGATCCCCGTATATTTCACTTTGATCAGGACCTTGCCCGGCTCTGCCTTGGGCTTTTCAATCTCCTCATAACGGATATCGTTCTTTGCATGTACTACTCCTGCTTTCATTTTTTCCTCCTCATCTTCAGGCTGTTAAGGCAGACGCCCCATTTTCCCGAATCATTTCTATGAATATTTTGAAAACGTGCCTTTCAGATCCTCATATAACTGAAGGTACAGTTCCATGCTTTTCTGATACTTCTCATGATTTGACGGATCCGGTTCCTGCACTCTCGTAACACGGATCGTCCGACTCACCGCTTCCTCATAGTCCCGGTAAACACCGCAGCCCACCCCTGCCAGAAGCACTGCCCCAAGGGTCGTAGCCGTGTCAGATGCCGGTACCCGGATGGTCTTTCCGGTCACATCTGCCTTGATCTGGGTCCAGAGTCTGGAGTTGGCGGCCCCGCCCATGGCATTTAAGGTATCTACCCGGATTCCCGTCTCCGCAGCAGTCCGCAGATTATGCTCAAGAGAAAATGCCACACCCTCCAGCACAGAACGGATCATATGGCCTCTGGTCTTATCAAAGGAAAGTCCGTAGAACACTCCTTTGGCATCCGGATTCCAGATCGGTGACCGCTCTCCCGCCATGTACGGAAGAAATACCAGTCCTTCGCTTCCTGCCGGAATCTTTTCTGCCTCCTCCGTCAATTCATCAAAGGAAAGTCCCTTTCCCAGTTCCTGGCGGAACCACTTCAGTGCACCTCCGCCTCCCACGGAACCGCCCTGCAAAAGCCAGAATCCGGGCACCACATGAGGAGATAAGATCAGCTTTTTATGGGCCAGCGCCTGATCGGTACAGATACTCATACCTCCCGCCTGTCCTCCCTGTTCCTGGGTCTGTCCCGGCCGACATACGCCGGCACCAAGTGTTCCGCAGGCTGCATCCAGTCCTCCCGCCACCACAGGTGTCCCGATCTTCAGCCCGGTAAGCGCTGCCGCCTCCGGGGTCACCGTTCCCACCACCTCATCGCATCGGTACAGCTCCGGCACAAGGTCTGTGGAAAGTCCCAGCTTCCCGGCAAGCTCCGAATCATAGGACAGCTTCTTCATATCGAAGAAGTGGATTCCATATCCCTGGGACAGATCCTGGCTCATAATTCCGGTAAGCTTCATGACAATGTAGCTGTTGCTCTGCAAAAATTTATCTGTCTTTTCAAAGATCTCCGGTCTTTCTTCCTGAAACCACAGCATCTTCGGAGTCGTATACGAAGGAAGAAAATCATTTCCCGCAATGCGGAAGATCTCATCCTCCCCCACCTGTTCTTTTACTCTGTCACAGATATCCCGTGCTCTTGTATCCATCCAGATCGGAGTCCGGTAAAGAGCATGTCCCTCCCTGTCCACCGGAATAGCTGACCAGCTCTGACCATCCACACCGATGCCGCAGATCCGGTCCGCCCGGACCTCCTCTTTTCCAAGAACCGTTCTGATCGCTCTGCAGATCGCATGCCACCATTCGTCCGCATCCTGCTCGGCCCATCCCTTTTCCGGATAATATACCTGATAGGCCTCGTTTGCCTGAGCAAGCACTCTGCCACCTTCGTCAAACACTGCCACCTTACAGGCAGATGTTCCAAGATCTATTCCCAGAAGCTGTCTGTCCATGTCTTTCCTCCTGTTCCTTTCGCTCGTTTTCTTCGTTCCGGGAGCGAAACGTTTCACTTATATCTAAAAAATAATTCTATTTTTCTTCCTTCAGATTCCGTATGGAATTCCCTTTCTGCACCCGGGTGGTCACGATCATTTCCATCGGCATGGGATCCTCCCCCTTCTGCCTGATCCGCTCCAGCAGCAGTTCCACCGCTTTTTCTCCCATTTCTTTCATGGGCTGAACCACCATATACATCTTAGGATTTACCACCTGAGAAAGGATCAGATCATCAAACCCGATCATGGAAATATCCTCCGGGCATCGATACGGAGACTCATTCACCGCCATGACCGCCCCCAGTGTGATCTCATAATTTGTCATAAACACTGCAGTCGGCCGGTCTTTTAACTCTAAAAGCTCCTTCATACTCTGATATCCGTACTGGAAACAGTGCTTTCCCCTTTTCTGATAGGTTTCCGGCACATGAAGCCCCCTTGCCTCCATGGCATCCAGAAATCCCTTATACCGTTCAATTCCCGTATACTCCACACCGGAACAGATCACTGCTATTTTTTCGTGAAAATTATCCAGCAGCGTATTCATTGCCCGAAACGCCGCCATCCGGTTATCGATCTTAATACAGTCATGTTCCTCATCAAGAAGGGCCCGGTCCACTAAAACCACCGGAACTCCCGCATTCCTGGCAGGTTTTAAGAATCCGGACGTCTTTGCCACAGGAACCACAATGATCCCATCTACTTTTTTATTCACAAGGAACCGGATACTGTTGGCCTCCACTTCCTCATCCTCGCAGGAGTCACAGATCAGCATTCCATATCCCTGCTTTCTCAGCGCTTCCCCAATATATCGAAGCAGGGTTCCGTTAAACAGACTTTCAATGCTGTACACCAGCACACCTACTGTTTTTGTCTTATTGGTGACCAGTCCCCTGGCAATCTCATTGACCTCATAATGCAGTTCTTTGATGGCAGCTTCAATCCTGACACGGTTTTCCGGAAGTACATTTCCACCGTTCAGATATTTGGAAATCGTTGCCAGGGAGAGACCTGTTTTTTCTTTTATATCGCGTATCGTTGCCGGCATAAGTCCTCCTTTACTGTCTGATTTGCCCCGCTTTCCTGCCGTATAGAGCGAAACGTTACGTTCTCCTGATAATTTTGATTATAAAGACTGGAAAAAGAAAAGAAAAGTGATATAATACATAACATATAGTAGAAAATTCACCTGTTTTGCACACAATTTTGGCACAAAAGGAGCCCCTGTCATGAAATACATTGATTATAAGGAACGTAAGGATCCCGGAACATTTAATTTTCCCATTGCCTTTTATGCGGAAAATCCCCACAGTCCCAGGTATTATATGCCTCATCACTGGCATACGCACTATGAAATTATCCGGATCATTTCCGGAACCTTTCATCTGACTATTAATAAAGAAGTCCATGTCTGTCAGCCCGGGGATGTAATATTCGTCACCGACGGGTTTATTCACGGCGGCATCCCTCACGACTGCGTTTACGAGTGTATTGTCTTTAATCTTCAGATTCTTCTGAAGGACAACCATGCCTGTGCCAAAACGATTCACGATATTATGGACCATAAGATTATGATCCACACTTACCTTGCCCAGCACAGCCCCCTGATCCTGCCCATCGTAAAAAATCTCAGTCATGCCCTGTCCTCCAAAAAAACAGGTTATGAATTTATGACTCAGGGATATCTTTACGAGCTGATCGGAACCATTTTATCGGAACATCTGTACGAAGAAAGCACCGGAGATGTCGCCTCTGCCGAGCGTCTTACCTCCATCAAGAATGTTCTGGCCTACATTGCAGAAAACTACTCCGGCAATATCACCCTGGATAAGCTGGCCAGGATCGCCGGCATGAATCCCAGATACTTTTGCCGTTATTTCCGCAGCATGACAGAACGGACACCCATTGATTACCTGAATTATTACCGCATCGAATGCGCCTGCGAAATGCTGTCCACCAAGAATATTTCCATAAAAGAAACCGCCATTTCCTGCGGTTTCAATGATGAAAGTTACTTTATCAAGACCTTCCATAAGTATAAGGGCGTCACACCGAAGCAGTTTATGACGGCGGAATTTTAAGGTCCAAAACGGAATGCTGCCGACTCATTATATCGTTTTAAAATGTGAATACAGAAAACGCAGGATCCATCCTTTAAAGAAAACGGTAGAACCCGATCGAGCTCACCCAATTTCCTGCGCAGACGGCGGAACAATGCTTTTGTCGTGACAACGTCTGCGCAAATGAAACTGCAGGTGAGCGAGTGTAGGGTTCGTGTTTTCGTAAAGGATGGATCCTACGTTTCTTATTTATAATTTAAAACTTTTTATTTTTTGTACATCGGTCCAAATGTAGCACATGCTCTGTAGTCTGCACCCTCTTTGTCCATACCGAATGCATTCCATGCAGCCGGACGGAAGATGTCTTTTGTCGGAACATTGTGCATGCAAACCGGGATTCTCAGGATGGAGCACATGGTGATCAGATCAGCACCGATATGACCATAGGAGATCGCACCGTGGTTAGCACCCCAGTTGTTCATTACGCTGTAAGCATTTTCAAACGGGCTTCCAACGACTCCATCTGTACGCGGTGCAAACCATGTACACGGCCATGTATAGTCAGTACGTTTCCACAGAGTATCGGATACCTGCTCCGGAAGAGCTACGGTCCAGCCTTCTGCGATCTGAAGAACAGGTCCTAAACCTCTTACCAGGTTCAGACGGATCATAGTTGCCGGCATTTCTGTCTTTGTCTCAAATCTGGATGAGAATCCGCCGCCACGGAAATAACCGTTATCCGCTGCACACCATTCGGTAGCATTCATGATCGCTTTCTGATCTTCTTCTGTAATATTGTACCATTCTTTCATTACAGCATTGCCGTTTTCATCTTTGCAAACTCCGCTTGCATCCAGACAGCAGGCACCGGAGTTGATCAGGTGGATGATACCGTCAGCATCTGCTGCATGCCCTTCCAGCTTGTATCCGGTTACACGCTCTACAGAATGTCCGTTCCAACAGGTACGAACATCGGCAAACATCTGAGCTCTGTTGGTCAGAAGGTTCATAAACAGCATGCCAAGACCATTCAGAACATCGTTCTCGGTAGCCAGGATAAACGGCTCTCTTGCTCCGTTCCAGTCGAAGGATGTATTCAGAATAGCTTCCGGCAGGTCACAGTTCGGTTTGTAGTCTGTCCACTGTCTCTGACCCTGGAAACCACCGCAGATCGCATTGTGTCCCACAGCCTCTTCCTCACAGCCAGCCGGCAGATTCGGGTTGCCCTGATACAGATCTTCGATGATAACAGCCATCTTAGCCAGGAACTCCCAGGTTTCTTTCTTCTGCTCATCAGTAGCCTTTACGAAATCCGGATTCTTATCGTAACCCTCCTTGCAGTTTTCCTTGATCCATGCAAGAGCTTTCTGATACTCTTCTTCATTGTATACATGCTCATCCATACGACGAAGGATCTCAACCTCATCCACGGACTCCACGCGCATGCCCAGATAAGACTCGATAAACTCCTGATCAATGATGGAACCGCCGATACCCATACACTGAGAACCGATCTGCAGGTAGGATTTGCCCTTCATGGTTGCGGCAGCTACGGCAGCACGTCCGAAACGAAGAAGTTTTTCCTGTACATCTTCCGGAATTTTCATATCGTCTGCTTCACATACGTCATGACCGTAAATACCGAAAGCCGGCAGGCCTTTCTGTGCATGTGTAGCCAGTACGGAAGCCAGGTAAACAGCACCCGGTCTCTCAGTAGCATTCATGCCCCAGACAGCTTTGATCGTATTGCGGTTCATATCCATAGTCTCTGATCCGTAGCACCAGCACGGAGTAACGGTAAGAGTGATCGCAACACCCTCTTTTTCAAATTTTGCTTCGCAGGCAGCAGCCTCTGCCACACGACCGATGGTCGTATCTGCGATCACCACTCTGACCGGCTCACCGTTGGAATACTTCAGATTCTCTTCAAATAATTTCTTAGCAGCGAGTGCCATACCCATCGTCTGATCTTCCAGAGACTCACGAACCTTCAAAGCACCTCTACGACCATCAATCGTAGGACGGATACCGATTGCAGGATACTCGCCGACATATCTGTTCTTTGCCATTATAAAATTCCCTCCCAATTTCTATAGATTTTTTTGTTTCTCAAACGAAACGCTTCACTGTGTCTGTATTATACTACATTTCTTTGTGAAAATCACGCAAAAATATGTTAGAATATGGACATTTTTTGTTATTTTTGTTATTCTAATGATACGATTCCCAGTCGATGAAAATGGAGGAGCATGAAATGAAAGCTTTTCACGAAGTGCGCAATTATGATTCCGACCTGATGGTCTGGCAGGCATCCTATCAGAATATCAGTTTCCTTGCCCACTGGCATCAGGAGGTGGAGCTGATCTATGTCTGCTCCGGCCAGGCCCGTTTCTGCGTAAATGATGATGAATTTACTGCCAGCGCCGGTGATCTTGTCTATGTGGATACCGGAGATTTTCATTACAGTGATTCCGGAGAATATGAAAACTGCCTCAGTTTTATCGTCCTGAACCCCGGCGTAATCGGTTCTCACTACCACCATGCCCATTTCGTTCATCCTCTCGTCACCTGCGAAATGCTGAAGACCTATCACATGGAACAGGATGTCCTCAGGCTTTTTTCTCAGGTCAGTGAAGAGCTGACCTCAAGGCAGGCCTATTATCCGGAGATTGTATCTGCCATGCTCAGGGAGTTTATCTTCCGTCTCCGCCGCTGCCACCCCCGTTTGGACAAAGCGTCTGTGATACACAGCCATCGTCTGGACACCCTCAGTGATATGCAGCAGCTTCTCACTTATATCGATGAACATTACGGAGAAGATCTCACGCTTGCCTTTGCTGCCGAGAAGATGAATCTCAGTGAAAGCCATTTTTCCCGGACCTTCAAAAAACTGGTGGGGCTGAATTACGTCACCTATCTGAATGCAGTCCGGATCGAACAGGCTGCTTCCATGCTTCGGGATTCCGGCAAAAAAATTACGGATATCGCCCTCTCCTGCGGATTTGGCAACATCCGTTCTTTCAATCGCACCTTCAAGGAGTATACCGGGTATACTCCCACTCAGTTTCTCTCTCTTCCGGATTCCAGTGCCCGTAACTTTTCCTTTTACAAACGCAAGCTGGACCGGAAAGAATATGTCCGAAATGATTCCCTTACGCTGGTTCAGAACCTTCCCGGCTGAGCTTTCCGCCTGTGAGATACTCCCGAAGGAAATCATAGATCTGCTGCTCCGTAGGCGGGCATCCATTTACATGATAAGCAAAACCCGACGTACATCTTCCGATGCCGATCTTCCCCTGTTTTCCCTGATAGCCCTGCCCAATGCAGATTCTCTCGTCCAGTCCGGATAACAGACCTTCCTCCTTTAACTTCTCAAGTGCCGGCACCAGATAGGCATAGCAGGCACTGCAGGATTCCACCGCTTCCACCACATCCTTCAGATCCACGATCCTGCGTCTCGTTTCCAGCTCCCGTTTTGATTCCCCGGCAGGCTCGCTGATCCACTTACCGGGTTCTGCGGATACCAGGATCTCTGCCAGGTTCAGATCGGCGGAACCGATTCCCAGTTCCTCCGCCATGGAAATATAAGGGACCTCCTCTGTCTGATAATGAAGCAGAAAACATACATAAGCATCCATCAGCACCGGATCCGTCCCAGCCATGACACAGTTGCAGGAAACCGGGTTTCCTCCGTCTTCCGAATCCAGGTCTCCGCAGATGTGGTCCACCACAATAAAATCCTGGTGAATGCCTGCTGCCAGATGAGCAATGGGTTTATGAAGTCCAAGTGAATGAAACCTCCTCTTTTCCCGGTTCGGAATCATGCCTTTCATGTTTTTCAGGGCACAGGTGATCTTGGTCTGACAGTGGCCCTTCATCACCGGCACATTGATCATAAAATCGATCTCCTTCAGACAATTGCAGAGATTCAGTTTCATTCCTGCACAGTCCTGTTCAAAAGAGCCCTCTTTCTGCGTATCCAGAAACGGCACCCCGTATGTCTCCGATAACACGTCAAATCCACACGCTTTCACGGATTCCTCTGTCCGGTCTCCCACCCAGGATCCTTCTGCCATCACGATCTTCCGAAATTCCCTCTCCTGAAGATACTCAATGATCCCTGCCACTACTTCCGGATGGGTGGTGGCTCCAAGGCAGGCCGGGGTAGGGGATACCAGATTAGGCTTTATCCCGATCCGGCACTCTTTTCCCGGAATCCGTTTTTCCAGTTCTGCCTTTTCCAGAAGACGTTTTGTCATCTCTTTATAATTCGTTCCATATATTCTCAGAATCTGATTTTCTTTCATTCTATTCTCCCTGTTTCGCTTTTTCTTCCGGAAGAAGGGGGATACGGATCCAGAATTCCACACCATCTTTCCGATTCTCTGCCCCGCATTCTCCCTGATGCTGTACCACGATCTTTTTTACCAGATAAAGTCCCAGTCCAGCATTGCTGACTTTCAGCTCTTTTCCCTGTTTTGCTTTTCCATTCTGATAAAAGCTTTCCCAGATATGCTCCATGTCCTCCGGAGAAATTCCCGCACCTTCATTGTATATGCCGATTCTTGCAAAATTTCCTTCGGTTTCCAGTCGGATCTCCATCCGTTTTCCCTGAGCGGTATGCTGAAAGGCGTTCATAATATAATTATTGACTGCCTGCTCCAGATACATACTGTTTCCGTATACCTGAACATCTTCTGCAATCCCGGTCTTCACACGGATCCTGTTTTTGCGGAACAGCGCATCGTATTTCAGGATCAGATATTCCATCATCTCCGACAGATTGACCGGACTCATTTCCATTTCATCCATGCGATGCTCCACAATCGTGATCTCCAGAAGATCACTCACCAGTTCTGACATTTTATCGATCTCCTCCCGGATGGAAGCGAAATAATAATCCCGATCGATCTTATCTCCCATGCTCTGCAGCATTTCCACCTGCCCTGAGATCACTGCCAGAGGCGTCTTCAATTCATGAGACACGTTGGCAATAAACTCTTTCCGTACCTGCTCCATGGTCTGATTTCCCCTATCCGCAGAAGCCGGTTCTCTCTCCGCCTGTTTTTTTCTTCCATATGTAAGATACATAGGAATACCCAGAAGTATCGCAAGCAGAATCCCTGCCGTAAAATACAGCCCCGCATACCGGATGATCTCCCCTGCCGTCCCGATATCCCGGCGGATGAACACATAAAACAGTTCCCCATGGCCGGAAATGATTCCTC
Organism: Marvinbryantia sp.; assembly: GCA_016297895.1. Classification (GTDB taxonomy): domain Bacteria; phylum Bacillota; class Clostridia; order Lachnospirales; family Lachnospiraceae; genus Marvinbryantia. The sequence continues at coordinate 57,757 of JAEDFS010000004.1, read as the reverse complement.
TCATTCTCAATATTCTGTTGGCATTTCCCTGACGCACGGAAACCTCCGGCTGTTCCATGTAACTGTCCAGATTCTTTCTGATATACTGCTCCACCTGAGTTTCCGCATCACTCTTTCTGGTGCTATAGACCAACCGGAAATCCCCGTCGGTGATCAGAAATTCCATTTTATTGATTTCAAAGCCATGCAGGATCTCTTCATCCTCTTCCTCCAGAGAGCCCAGATTCATCTCCTCCAGCCTCTCCCAGGCATTTTCCATCTTCCTGCTCTTCATCCATGTATAAAACCGATAGGCTCCCAGGAAATAAATCAGGATCACTGCGAATGCTGCCATGACCGGAAGCCATACTCTCCATTCCGTCTTTTTCTGTTTCATGCTGTTCACGGCTGATCCTCCTCAAAGAGATACCCGACACCATATACCGATTTAATATACCCGCACTCTTCCGTCAGTTTTTTCCGGAGCTGCTTGACCAGAGTATCCACTGTCCGGATATCTCCCACATAATCATATCCCCACACTGCATCCAGGATGGTGTTCCTTGGAAGAACCACATGACTGTGTTCCACAAAATAGAGAAGGAGCTCATACTCTTTTCTGGTCGTTTCAAGATAAGTATCCTTCCAGTACACCTTCTGTCCTGCCAGGTCCAGCGTGATCTTGCCGAAAGTCAGGCTGTTTTTCAGCTTTCCGGCCCGTTTCAGCACCGCCTCGATATGAAGTTTGACCAGATCCAGGGTATAGGGTTTTACAATATAGTCATCCGCTCCCTTTTCGAACCCGCACATCTGGTCTTCCACAGAAGATCTGGCTGTCAGCATGATGACCGGAACATCGGAAGTCTTGCGAATCTCCTTCAGTACCATATATCCGCTGATCTCAGGGAGCATCACGTCCAGCAGGATCATGTCGATCCTGGATTTGTTCTCATAAAAACGATTCAGAGCCTCCTGCCCGTCCTCTGCCTTCAGCACCTCATATCCCTGAAGGCTCAGAAAATCTTCCATAATGCGCAGCAGCTTCAGCTCATCCTCCACCACTAAGATACAGTTCTTTTTCATATCCGCCTCCTGTAAACCGCAAAGCAATTTCCCATGTAGAAAAAAACTCCCGGCACCTTACATACTGTCATGCCGGGAGGATCTGTCTTCTTTATTTTACTGTTTCACTCTCTGTCTCACTTGCAGCCTCTGTGGTTGCTGCTTCTGCAGTCTCTGTTTCTTCCTCAGTGGCTGCTGTTTCCGCTGCTGCCTCGGTAGCCTCTGCTTCCGTCGCTGCCTCTGCAGTCTCTGCTTCCGTTTCCTCTGACTTCAGCACAAACTTATCCGCAAAGGTAACCTTATCCCACACTTTGCTGTTGATCTCAAAGCTCTCCGTCTCCCAGCCTTCCAATACTTCCTGATACCGCTCATTCTGTCTGTCGGAAATGATTTCTTCCTTCTTCTGCTCTGTTGCTTCCTCATCAAAGGTGGTTACCATCTGCACTACATACCAGCCGTTCTCTGTCTCCACCGGTTCCGCACAGATCTCTCCGTCCTTGAGCTGATCTGCAGCTGTCGTCAGAGCCTCTGATAACACACTGTCCGCTCCATAAGAGTTAGTCAGTGTTGTCTTATTCGCATCCACTTCTTTGATCGCATCTGCAAAAGCCTCTCCGCCCTTCACCAGATCAATGGTATCCTGGGCCTGCTTTTTCACTGCTTCTTTTTCTTCCTCTGTCAGCTCAACTGTCTTGCCTTCCTCGTCTGTGGTATTGGCTGTGCTGAACAGTGCATATTCGATGGTCTTCTGGGCTGCTTCCTCATCAGTGACATTGGTATCCGCTTCTGCCTTGATAGCACTGGACATCTTGGCCTCGATGGTATACAGGGTCAGCACCCGGCTTACCGTATCTTTATCAGCTCCGATCTCCTTAAGCACCTCTTTGGAATTGTCTGCCAGGAACTGATCTGCCGCATCGGAGATCGCCGTCTTTTCCTCTTCTGTCAGTTCGATCCCATAATCTGCCATATGTTTTTCCAGAATCAGTCTTTCCTTAAACGATTCCATGACCTGCTCTTTATAGGACACTCCGTAAGCCTCTCCGCTTCCCATCAGATCCTGTTCCCAGATATTTCCGTCTCCAAACAGGGAACCAAGGTAACTTTCTGTACTTGCCTGACCGGTACGCAGAGCCACCAGCACCTCACCCAGCTTGATCTCCTGTCCATCCATCGTTGCCACAGTCGCATTGACATTGGCGGAAGAGCAGCCTGTCAGTACAGACATGGTCATTCCGGCAATCAGTCCCGCTGACGCCAGTTTTTTTCCTAACTTCTTCATGATCTATATCTCCTTCAGTAATATTAAGTTCCGTTTCTTTTTCGGACAATCTATCATTTAGTATATCGCTTTTTCTGCATTCCCGCAATCATTTTATATGAGTTTTTCGTTACGGTCCCGACACTTTGTCCGGCACCGTAAGAATTCCCCGGATCTCTCCTACGATCTCATCTGCAAGCGATAAAATGTCCCCGTTATCCTTTGCCGACTTTCCGGGCCTGGAATACACAAAGTAAGGATTGGTCTCAATGACAAACTTCATCTTTCCAAGATAGTGTTTGATCATTGTCTCTATTTTCACCGGATCCACCGGAGTCCGCTCATACATGACGATCTTGACAAAATCGCCCTTCTGGGAAATCTCTGTCACATAGGCCCTGTGAGCATTTGCCTTCAGTCTGGCAATAGAAAGAAGATTCTGCACCGCTTTCGGCAGTTCTCCGAACCGGTCCATCAGTTCCTCCAGCATATCATCATATTCTTCCTGGCTTTCAATGGCGGCGATCCGCTTGTAGATATCCAGCTTCTGGTATTCATTTTTTATATATTTATCCGGAATAAAGGCATCGATATCCAGGTCGATCACCGTCTGATAACTCTCCTGGGGTTCCATCTCCCCTTTCAGTTCCTTCACAGACTCATTGAGCATCTTACAGTAGAGATCGTATCCCACGGCTTCCATGTGTCCGTGCTGTTCCGCTCCCAGAAGATTCCCGGCACCCCGGATCTCCAGATCCCGCATGGCGATCTTAAAGCCGCTTCCCAGCTCCGTAAACTCCCTGATGGCATGAAGCCGCTTTTCCGCCACTTCCTTCAGCATCTTGTTTCTCCGGTACATCAGAAACGCATAAGCCGTCCGGTTGGACCGTCCCACACGTCCCCTCAGCTGATACAGCTGGGACAGTCCCATATTATCCGCATCATGGATGATCATGGTATTTACATTGGAAATATCCAGTCCGGTCTCAATGATGGTCGTCGAAACCAGCACATCGATCTCCCCGTTGATGAAGTCGTACATGATCCGCTCCAGCTCCCGCTCCTTCATCTGTCCGTGAGCAAAAGCTACATTGGCCTCCGGCACCAGCCTGGCAATAGTGTTGGTTATCTCTGCGATAGTGTTCACCCGGTTATATACATAATACACCTGTCCGCCTCTGGCAAGCTCTCTGCTGATGGCCTCGCGCACCATTTCCTCGTTATATTCCATCACATAGGTCTGGATTCCCACACGTTCCTGAGGAGGTTCTTCCAGCACACTCATATCCCGGATCCCGATCAGACTCATATGGAGAGTTCTGGGAATAGGCGTCGCTGTCAGTGTCAGCACATCGATGTTTTTTTTCATCTGCTTGATCTTTTCCTTGTGGGTCACGCCAAACCGCTGTTCCTCATCCACTACCAGAAGTCCAAGATCTTTAAAAACCACATCCTTCGACAGCACCCGGTGGGTTCCGATCAGGATATCCACCAGTCCTTTTTTCAGATCCGTCAGCGTCTTTTTCTGTTCCGCCGCCGTCCGGAAACGGCACAGAAGATCCACCCTGACCGGAAAATCCTTCATACGCTGGACAAAGGTATTATAATGCTGCTGGGCAAGAATCGTGGTAGGCACCAGATAGACCACCTGTTTTCCCTCCTGGACAGCTTTAAATGCCGCACGGATGGCGATCTCCGTCTTTCCGAATCCCACATCTCCGCAGATCAGACGATCCATGATCTTCGGGCTTTCCATATCCTTCTTGGCAGCTTCAATGGCAAGAAGCTGATCTTCTGTTTCTTCAAAAGGAAACATTTCCTCAAACTCTCTCTGCCATACCGTATCCGGTCCATAGACAAATCCCTGCTGCTCCTGCCTTGCCGCATAAAGCTCCACCAGTTCTTTCGCAATGCTCTGCACCGCCTTTTTCACTCTGGTCCTGGTCTTATTCCATTCCTGGCCGCCCAGCTTGTTCAGCTTCGGTGCCTTTGCATCGGCCCCGGCATATTTCTGAATCACATCCGACTGAGTCGCCAGCACATACAGGTTGCTTCCTCCGCTGTATTCAATTTTCATGTAGTCCTTCGTCACCCGGTCTACCTCGATCTTTTCAATTCCCCGGTAGATCCCCAGCCCGTGACTTTCATGAACCACATAATCTCCGATATTCAGTTCTGTAAAATCCCGGATCTTCTGCCCTTCATAGGTCCGTCTTTTTTTCCGCTTCTTTTTCTCTTTTCCGAAAATATCACTTTCCGTGATCACCGCAAACTTGATCAGCGGATATTCATATCCCCGATGGGCATTTCCACAGGTAACCAGGATCTCTCCCGGCTGGATCTCCCGGTCGGGATCCTCCGAAAAAAAGCTGTTCAGTTCATATTCTCTCAGGTCTTCAGCCAGTCTTCCCGCTCTTGTTCTGGAAGCACTTAAAAGTGCGACCCGGTATCCTTCCTTTTTCCACCGTTTCAGATCCTTCACAAGCTGTTCAAAACTGTTGTTGTACCCGCTGACTGAGCGGACTGTCATGGCAAATGTCGCTGAGATATTCCATTCATCTTTTGGAAGATCCATGATGCACAATCCCAGACAGTTTTTCCGGTTCAGTTTTCCGATCACGGAAGATACGGAGTCCAGAAGCTTTGTCTGCCCGGGAAGCAGATACCCTCTGGCCAGACGGTTTGTCATGGAATCCGAAAACTCTGCCTCCACCGCAGCTCCCTCCTGGGCGATTCGATTTGGCTCATCCAGAAGATACAGGGCATCCTCTCCGAAATAATCCAGGAAAGAACCCGTCTCCTCGTAAAGATAGGGCACCAGGCTGTCAAGGCCCGTATACTCCTCCAGTTCCAGGAGACGTTCTTTCCACTCTCCCATCATGGTTTTAATTCGATGGGCTTCCTCTGTCTGCATATTCTTTCGGAAAGCTTCTTCCTGTTTTTTCGCCTCCCGCTCCATCTTTTTCACAGCTTTTTCGGCCTGCTCCCTGCTGATCGGCAGTTCTCCCGCCGGATAGATCCGCACCCGATCCAGATTTTCCATGGAGCGCTGACTGCTTACATCAAAGACCCGGATGGAATCGATCTCATCGCCCCACAGCTCGATCCGGACCGGATTTTCCTCCGTAAGAGGAAAAATATCCACAATACCTCCCCGGACGGCAAACTGTCCGTATCCCTCTACCTGAGATACTTTTTCATACCCCATCTCAATAAGCTGCGCAGACAGCCGCTCCATATCCAGCACGCTGTCATTTTCAAATTCCAGGATCCGTTCTTTGATATAAGAAAGGGGAAGCACATGATCCATACAGCCCGGCAGTGTGGTGATCACCGTCACATCCTCTTCTTCCAGCAGGGCTTTCAGCACTGCCATTCTCTGCTGCCCGATCTGATGACTCTGGATATCTGCCTGATAGAAGATCAGGTCCTTTGCCGGATACAGCAGCACACTTTTATCAAAAAATCGATAATTCTCGTAGATTTCTTTTGCCCTGAGATCACTGTAGGTCAGGATCAGCTTTCTGGCTATCCCCTGACCTGCACAGTACATGAAATGAGATTTCTGGGCTTCAATACACCCGGATACCTGAATGACCCCTTTATTTTTCTTCAGTCTGGCACGTATCTGTTCAAACTCCTCCAGTTCATGAAGAGGACTGATAAACGCCTTCATAAATTACCTCCCGTGCCTTCCCGGGGCACTTCTATACTTTCCTGTTATATTCATTCATAGCCGCATCCACATCTTCCGTCATCATTTTGACCACTGCTTCCGCCGCCCGTTTCATCGCTTCCTCCACCTGTTCCCGCTCATCCGACGGAAAACGGCTCAGAACATAATCGGCGAGATCATAGCCTTTCGGTTTTTCTCCCACGCCCACCTTCACCCGGAGAAATTCCTGACTTCCCAGATGGGCAATGATATTCTTGATTCCGTTATGCCCGCCGGCACTCCCTTTTTTCCGGATCCGAAGCTGTCCCGGTTCCAGGCTGATATCATCATAGATCACGATCAGTTCTTTTGATTCGTCGATCTTATAAAAATCGATCAGTTCCCGTATACTTTCACCGCTTAAGTTCATATAGGTCTGAGGCTTTGCCAGAACAACGCGCTGCCCCTCTATGATGCCTTTTCCGTATAAAGCCTTAAACTTCTTATTCTCCACATCGATTCTGTACTTATCAGCCAGCACATCAATGGTATCAAATCCCACATTATGTCTGGTATGGGCATACTGTCTTCCCGGATTGCCAAGTCCTGCGATGATATACATGTCACATTTCTCCTGTTCTTTCTTTTCCAATTGTGTTGTCAAGGGTCAAGTCCCTCGGCTCCCATCAGGCACCTCCACCATATATGAAAACCGCTATACCATGTCATTACTCACAGTATAGCGGTTTTTTCCGTAAAATACAATTTCTATTTACATTTCAAAAATGTTTTCATGAATGTTGCGGCGGGAAACTATTCTGCTTCCTCCTCCGCATCCGCAGCGATCGCATACTTCTCCAGAATAATGTCCTGGATCTTTCTGCGGGTTGCGGAATTGATCGGGTGTGCGATATCCTTATACTCGCCGTCAGAAGCCTTTCTGCTGGGCATGGCGATAAACATTCCTTTTTCTCCCTCGATCACTTTGATATCGTGGATCACAAACTCATCATCGATGGTGATGGATACCACTGCTTTCATTTTTCCTTCTTTTGTAACTTTACGCACCCTAACATCTGTAATATTCATAATTCAACCCTCTCATCATATTGTTTTTGCCGATCTTCTCATTTCTATCAGAGAACATATCTTTCATTGGTCTCAACTACGATCTTGATTCCGTCTTCTCCCACATGGTGAGAATTGGCCCGGATCGTATCCCTGCTCTCCACAATACAGTTTTCAATGTAGGTATTGTCCCCGATATATACATCATTCAGTATGATGGAATTCTTGATCACACAATTTTCACCCACAAAGACCTTCTTAAACAGTACGGAATTTTCCACCGTACCGTTAATGATACATCCAGCGGAAACCAGACTGTTTCTCACTGCTGCACCCGGATTGTATTTTGCGGGAGGCATATCCTCGATCCTGGAATATACATCCGGATACTGACGGAAGAAATAATCTCTCACATCCGGTTTCAGGAAATCCATATTGGTCCGGTAGTAAGCCTCCACTGTCGAGATATTACTCCAGTAAGTGTCCAGTCTGTATCCGTAGATCCTCTTCAGATTCTTATAACGAACCAGAATATCCTGTACAAAATCGTACCGGTCTTCCGCTGCCGCCTTTTCGATCAGTTCGATCAGCTGTCTTCTTCGGATCACATAGATACCTGCTGAGATCGTATTGCCTGATGCTGCCACCGGTTTTTCTTCAAAATCGGTGATCCGTCCGTCCTCGTTCATGCGGAGCACACCGAATCTGCCGATATCATCTCCCTGTGGAACTTCTGTGCAGACTACGGTGATATCTGCCTTTTTCTCAATATGATATTCCAGCACTCTGTTATAATCCAGCTTGTATACACAGTCACCGGATGCGATCACCACATAGGGTTCATGGCTTTTCTTCAGAAAATCCAGATTCTGAGCAATGGCGTCTGCCGTTCCCCGGAACCAGAAATTATTTCCGACCGTAATGGTGGGGGTGAATACGAACAGTCCGCCCTGTTTTCTTCCGAAATCCCACCATTTGGAAGAACTTAAGTGCTCGTTCAGTGATCTGGAATTGTACTGTGTCAGCACAGCTACCTTCTGGATCCCGGAATTTGTCATATTGCTCAGTGAAAAATCAATGCTGCGGTAGCTTCCTGCAACCGGCATAGCCGCAATGGCTCTTTTATTGGACAATTCCCGCATTCTCTGGTTATTTCCGCCTGCTAAAATGATACCTACCGCTCTCATACTACGTCACCATCCTTAATAATAGATTCGCCGCTCTCCAAAATGCCTTCAGGATAATCTTCCGGACCGGTAATACCGGAAATGGCCGTATTCTTTCCAATCTTCACATCCGACGGAATCACACTGTTCTCACCTATGGTGACCAGTCCGCCTGCATAGACTCCGGGTTTGAATCTGTTGGGAACTTCTTCTCCGATTCCCATCACCACTGCATCGCCTACCGTTACATTTTCTGCGATGATCGCCCGGTCAATGACCGCATTTTCTCCGATCACCGTTCCTTTCATAATAATGGAATCCCTCACCACAGCTCCCGGCTTTATGGTCACACCTGCTCCGATCACAGAACTTCTCACTTCACCGTATATTTCCGTACCGTCACCGATGATACTCTTCTCGATCTTTGCATCCTCTGCTATGTACTGGGGCGGAATGATCTCGCTGGAAGTATAGATCTTCCAGAATTCCTCATAAAGATTGAACTCCGGAATAATGTCGATCAGCTCCATATTGGCCTCCCAGTAGGAGCTTAAGGTTCCCACATCCTTCCAGTAACCATTATACTCATAAGCCACCAGCTTCTCGCCCTTGTCAAAACAATAGGGGATCACATGTTTTCCAAAATCACATCCGGGTACACTTGCGTTGGCGATCAATGCCTCCCGCAGCACACTCCAGGTAAAAATATAAATTCCCATGGAAGCCAGATTGCTCTTGGGTTCCTTCGGTTTTTCCTGGAATTCCGTGATCCGGCTGTTCTCATCTGCTACCACCACTCCGAAACGGCTGGCTTCTTCCCAGGGCACCGGCATCACGGCGATACTTACCGCCGCACCGCTGGCCTTATGGAAATCCAGCATCACTTCATAATCCATTTTGTAAATATGGTCTCCTCCGAGAATCAGCACATACTCGGGATTAAACATCTCCATATAGGTCAGATTCTGGTAGATCGCATTGGCAGTACCTGTATACCATTCTGTATCTGTACTTTTTTCATAAGGGGGAAGAATACTCACGCCTCCGATATTCCGGTCCAGATCCCACGGAATACCGATCCCGATATGGGTATTCAGGCGAAGGGGCTGATACTGAGTCAGCACTCCCACGGTATCGACGCCGGAATTAATACAGTTACTTAACGGGAAATCAATAATCCGATATTTTCCGCCGAAGGTAACTGCCGGTTTGGCAACTTTCGATGTCAGTACACCGAGGCGGCTTCCCTGTCCGCCTGCAAGCAACATTGCAATCATTTCTTTCTTAAGCACGTTATCACCTCTCGCTGTTTTCTAATGATTCCTCCTAAAGCTGCTTTACAACTTTAATACCTTAATTATAGCACAGGTTTTCGAAATAGCAATTATCACTTACACACATTTTACAAAAAATATCCACATTTTCATTGTTTTTTCGGTATTATTCTTTACATTTTTTTCCATTTTTCTCACATTTTCGTTCTTAATTTGTCGTTTTTGTATGTTATGTTCAAATTTGAACCGCTTCGCTTTATCTATTATGCACTATTTACGCCTTTATGCTTTTCTTTTTTCCTTTTTTGAGGTATGATAAAGAAAATCCGGATGCTGTGCATCTGTTAATTCAAAGGAGATTTCTCTATGTATCAGATAGATTTTCAAAAACCCATTCATGTACATTTTATCGGGATCGGCGGAATCAGCATGAGCGGCCTGGCCGCAGTTCTTTTAGACCGGGGCTTTCCCGTTTCCGGTTCTGACCGCAGCGCATCCCCTCTCACCGACTGGCTGGCCGCTTCCGGTGCCAGGATCTGCATCGGACAGCGTGCTTCCAATATAGCGGAAGGGACCCGGCTGGTAGTCTATACCGCTGCCATTCATCCGGACAATCCGGAATATGCGGAGAGCCTCAGAAGACAGATTCCGCTCATGACCAGAGCGGAGCTTCTGGGTCAGCTGATGACAAACTATCAGATTCCCATTGCCGTTGCCGGCACTCATGGCAAGACAACGACCACATCCATGGTTTCCCATATCCTGCTCTCGGCAGATACGGATCCCACTATTTCTGTGGGAGGGATCCTTCCGGCCATCCATGGCAACATCCGGGTAGGGTCAGACCGGATCTTCCTGACAGAGGCCTGTGAATACACCAACAGCTTTCTGGACTTTTTCCCGAAGATCAGCATCATTCTGAATATCGATGCCGACCATCTTGACTTTTTCAAAGACCTGAATGACATCCGTCATTCTTTCCGCCTTTTCGCCGAAAAGCTTCCGTCAGACGGAACCCTCATTATCAATGGGGCCATTCCCAATGTACAGGAGATTACAGAAGGCCTGCCCTGCCGGATCATATATTACGGCCGGGGAGACAATGCCGGATACTCCGCCGCAAATATCACTTATGATTCCCAGGCCTGCGGTTCTTTCGATCTGATGAAGGAAGGGACCTGTCTTGGACACTTTACTTTAAAAGTGCCGGGCAGCCATAATGTAGACAACGCAGTGGCAGCACTGGCCTGCGGTGATATTCTCGGCATTTCCGCAGAACAGATGCAGGAAGGGATCAGCGCCTTTACCGGAACAGACCGGCGTTTCCAGCACAAGGGAGAGATCGGGGGAGTCACTGTGATCGATGATTACGCTCATCATCCCACAGAGATCGCCGCCACCCTTCATGCAGCCGCAAACTGCCCACACAACACGCTCTGGTGTGTTTTTCAGCCGCACACCTACACCAGGACAAAAGCCCTGATGGATGAATTTGCCCAGGCCCTGACCCTGGCAGATAAAGTGGTGCTGGCAGATATCTACGCCGCAAGGGAGACCGACAATCTCGGAATCAGCTCCCGCACCCTTGCGGAAAAGATCTCTGCTCTGGGAAAGGAAGTCTGGTATTTCCCGTCCTTCGACGAGATCGAGAACTTCCTCCTGGAAAACTGTGTTTCCGGTGATATGGTGATCACCATGGGAGCCGGAGACGTGGTAAAGATCGGCGAACATCTTCTTGGACAGTAACCTTCAAAAATCTTATACACACCATAAAATCCAATAACTATCTGTGTTTTGCACAGTTATCCACATTATCCACATGTTTATGCACATCCATTGTCGCAAAAACATGTGGATTTTTTTCTGTCCGTGTTGTAGACATAACTTTTTTTCCAGAATCTCTGTTTCTTCGACAAAATCTGACTTTTCCGACCTTTCTCTGTTTACAATAATAGTTTTTCCTCACAGTTATCCACATTTTCCACATTTTCCACACGGAAAAAGCCTTATTTCCATGGTATAACTCTCTGTTTTCTTTTTGGAGAAGCTGTGTTATACTGGGTTTCCAGAAATCAAGTCGAACACATATGAGACCTGATGTACGGTTCCGCTGCTGATGCAGTCACTTCTTTTTAACCGGATCGTACGCCAAAAGGCGTACCTGAATTTTCACGAGGGATTTGAAGGTGAATCATTTGACATTACATAAATTCAGCGCCAACGATTTTACGCTGGTACATAATCAGTTTATCGAACAGTATATGGTTTCCGCCAACGGAGAATTTGTAAAGATCTATCTCTATCTTCTCCATTGCTCCGCCTCAGACAGAGATATTTCTCTTTCTTCCATTGCGGACACCTTCAATCATACAGAAAATGATGTGAAGCGTGCCCTGGCCTACTGGGAAAAGCTTCATCTTCTTTCTCTGACCTATGATAGCGAAGGGATCCTGACAGATATTGCTTTTACGGACGAAAGTTTTTCCGAAAACCGCCAGAAGCGGCTGGAACGTTATGCAGATCGACTGGAACAGGCCGTTCCCGATCACAGTTCCGGACCGGACAGCCCTATGGAGCCGGACCGCACCATGACAGCCGGACGCAGTACAGCTGCTTCCCCGTCTTCGGCAGCTTCCGTCTCCCCTTCCAGATTTACCGTTTCCCTGCAGAGAAAAAAAGAGCTGTCCCAGCAGGAGGAAGTGCAGCAGCTTTTATATATTGCGGAACAGTACCTTGCCAAGACGCTGAGCAGTACGGAAGTCAATCATATTCTTTATTTTTATGACGAGCTGCATTTTTCCTTTGATCTCATCGAGTATCTGATCGAATACTGTGTGTCCAAAGGGAAACGGAGCATCAACTACATCCGGAAGGTGGCTCTGGAATGGGCCTCTCAGGGAATCACCACCGTTTCCCAGGCCAAAAAGGACACTAACCTGTATCACCGGGACTATTATACCGTTCTGAATGCCTTCGGCATTCAGGGCCGGGGGCCTGCACAGGCGGAGATTGAACAGATGTCACGCTGGTTCCGGGAATACGGTTTTTCCACGGATGTAGTCCTGGAAGCCTGCAGACGAACGATCAATCGGACTCACACACCCAATTTCCAGTATGCAGACAAAATTCTTTCCGGCTGGAAGGATATGGGGGTACACAGTCTGGCCGATATCGAAAAACTGGACAAACCGGCTCCCAAAGCATCTCCTCAGGAAGAAGCATCCGCTGCTTCCAGGCCAAAAGCTGCTTCCAATAAATTCAACAATTTTCCGCAGAGGAAATATGATTTTGACCAGCTGGAACAGCAGTTACTGGACTGCTGATACCAGGGGCGAAAGGAGGTTATTTCAGTGTCACTGAACAATTCCCAATATGATTCCATCATCCGGGATTACCAGCGCAGGCAGTCTGTTCATCGCCGGGAAAAAGAAGACAGAGTACGGGATGCTTTTTCCAGATTTCCCCGTTTAAAGGAAATTGACGACGAAGTGGCCTCCCTGAGTGTCTCCTGCGGACGCCGTCTCCTTGCGGGAGATGAGCAGGCTCTTCCCAGGCTGAAGGAACAGATCCGTGTTCTCGGAGAAGAACGGGCACAGATCTTAAGAGATGCCGGGTATCCCGAAGATTACCTGAATCTTTCTTATGACTGCCCGGACTGTCAGGACAGCGGCTTTATCAACGGTCAGAAATGCCGCTGCTTTAAAAAAGCCGAGATTGAGCTGCTTTATGACCAGTCCAATATCCGTCCGGTCCTGGAAAAGGAAAATTTTGATTTCCTTTCCTATGACTATTACTCCGATGATATCCGGGATCCCAAAACCAATGTGTCATCTCTGGAGCGTATGAAAAAAGCCGTAGAGACCTGTCATCAGTTTATCCGGGACTTTGACGCTTCTCCTTCCAATCTGTTCTTTTACGGAGACACGGGTGTGGGCAAGACCTTCCTCTCCCACTGTATTGCACGGGAGCTGATCGAGAGCACCCATTCTGTTGTATACTTTTCTTCGCAGAAGCTTTTCGAGCTGTTTGCCAGGAAACGGTTTGAACGGCATACGGAGGATGATGGGTTTACGGATCATATCTATGACTGTGATCTTCTGATCATCGATGACCTTGGAACAGAACTGACCAATTCTTTTGTGAATTCAGAGCTGTTTCTCTGTCTCAATGAACGGCTGACACGACAGAAATCGACGATCATATCCACCAATCTTCCTCTGGATATCTTTGCCGACACCTACTCGGAACGTATTTTTTCCAGAATCTCCAATCATTTTACCATGATCAAGCTTTTTGGAAATGATATCCGGCTGCAGAAGCGGCTGCAGCAGATTTCCGGTAAAAATTTCGGTAAAAAAACCGGCTTTTACCAGGAATAGTCCTTGATTAACCGGACACAAGTTACTATAATAATGTAGGATGTCCAAAAACAAAGACATTCCAATTACCGATTTACCATATAAGAATAATACGGAGGATTACAAATGCTGACGGATGAACGTAAGTTTGATACAATACCTGTTGGATCTCTGGGACTCATTCCCCTGGAAAGCAGCAGACTTCTGGGACAAAAGATTGACCAGCACCTGCTTTCCTGGAGAAAAGACCGGGTTCTCAAGCACGAATCACCTCTTATCTCCCGTGAATATCAGCGGGACAGCTATATTGTAGATGCAAAAGTTCCGCGTTTCGGCTCCGGAGAAGCCAAAGGCATTATCACGGATTCTGTTCGCGGAGATGACCTGTATATTCTGGTAGATGTATGCAATTACAGCTTGACCTACAGCCTGGGCGGCCATGTCAATCATATGTCTCCAGACGATCATTTTCAGGATCTGAAACGTATCATTGCCGCTGCGGAAGGCAAGGCCAAGAGAATCACCGTCATCATGCCTTTCCTCTATGAAAGCAGACAGCACAAGAGAAACGGCAGAGAATCTCTGGACTGTGCTCTTGCACTCCAGGAACTGACACGGATGGGCGTAGATAATATTCTGACCTTCGACGCTCACGACCCCCGTGTACAGAATGCGATTCCTCTCCATGGATTCGAGACGATCCAGCCGACCTATCAGTTCATCAAGGGATTGTTTAAAGCCGCACCGGATCTTCATATTGATAAAAATACCATGATGATCATCAGCCCCGATGAAGGTGCCATGAGCCGTGCCGTATATATGGCCAACGTACTTGGTCTGGACATGGGTATGTTCTACAAGAGAAGAGATTACTCCCGCATCGTAGACGGACGCAATCCTATCGTTGCTCATGAGTTTCTGGGCACCAATGTGGAGGGCAAGGACATGGTCATCATCGATGATATGATCTCCTCCGGTGACAGTATGCTGGAGGTCGCTCAGGCTCTGAAAAACCGGAAAGCAGGACGGATCTTCCTCTGCTCCACCTTCGGACTTTTCACCAATGGACTGTCCAAATTTGATAAGGCCTATGAAGACGGACTCTTTGACTATCTGTTGACTACCAATCTGGTATATCAGACTCCGGAACTGCTGGAGCGTCCCTACTATACCAGCTGTGATATGAGTAAATATCTGGCCTATATTATTGATAACCTGAATCACGATGAATCCATCAGCCACCTGCTGAATCCTTCTGACAGAATTCATCGTTTCCTGGAAAAAAATAATAAGTAAACCAATCATACCGGCAGGTCCTATCACCCGCCGGTATATATTTTTTCCAGAAGCTCTTCTTCTCTTTTCTGGCAGGTAAAGAGGATCACCTGTCTTCCACACCCCAACAGCCAGCGCATGGTCCTCTCCAGTCTGACATCATCGTAAAATCCAAAGGCATCATCCAGCAAAACGGGAAGGGATTCTCCCGGACTTAACAGCTCCGCTGACGCCATCCGAAGGGCAAAATAGATCTGTTCCATCGTTCCTCTGCTGACCTGCTCCAGATCCAGCACCCGATCCGGTGTATGGATCTTCACCGTCATTTTTTCATCCAGTATGATCCTCTCATATCTTCCATCGGTAATTTCGGATATGATCCGGGACACTCTCCGGTTCAGTCTGTCTGAAAGTTCCTCACAGATCTCCTCCGCCACCCCTTTCATGGTATCAATAGCCAGATAGATTCCCGAAAGCTTCTCTTCCAGCTCCTTTCCCTCTTCGTCTGTCTCTTCCTCACTGCGGCACTGATCTTCCAGACTTTCCAGAAGATTTTCTTTTTCCTGCTGGGCATTGCGGATCCATTCCAGATTCGCAGACAGCTTCTGTCTCACAGGCGCTTCCTGTTCCTGACGCCGAAGGCTCCTCTCCCGCTGTTTCAGCTCCTCGTACAGTCTCTGCTCTTCATACTGCCGCTCCCACTCCCGTTTTTCTTCCTTGTAAGCCCTGTCTTTTTTCCCAAAGAACATGACTCCCAGACAGGACAGCAGAATCAACCCACATGCCAGAGCCCGGATCTCCCATCGTTCCGAGATCAATGCAGCCGCCATGGCGCCTGATGCCAGGACAGCCATTGTGATCTCACCGGCCTTCCATGCGACTCCCTGCTTCTCGCCCCCGTAGCTTCTCTCCTGAAAACCGACCTCCTCTTCCTGTTCTCTTCTGCTCTTCTCAGCCAGCTGCTTCAGCCTGTCCCGGCAAATTTCTTCCTCATCATACAGTGCTTTCAGCTCCTGCCTTGTATAATCCATCCGCATCCTCAGCTCCTGCAGCTTCCCGATTCGGTCTGCCATATGCCTTTTCTTTTCCCCTTCCAGGTTCTTCTTCTCCTGATTCAGCTGCTCCAGTGCTTTTTTCAGGTCGACCTCCGGTGTGCCGGCACTGCGGCAGTTGATCAGAAAATTTCGGATCGTAGATGCCAGATTTTCATCCGTCTCAGAAGCGCGCTGTCCCACATAGACGGTATTTCGAAAGGCTGCTTCATCCAGTCCTCCAAGGAGAGCCGACAGCGTTGTCCCGTCAGGATCCAGTTCCTTCCCGTCTGTCTCACAGTACAATCGGACTTCCCGTTCCTGTTTTGCGAAATTCCGATAGAGCCGGTATCTTTTTCCCCGGACCTGAAACCTCATGACACCTTCAAATCTGCTGCTGTGTTCCCATGGCTGCCGAAGAAGATATTCATCCTTTTTCGACATTCTTCCTCTCGTCTTCTCCAGGCCGTACAGCATTGCCCTAAAAAAAGCATGAACAGTACTTTTTCCGGTTTCGTTTTCCCCGTAAATAACATTGACCCCCGAATGAAAACTCATTTCCTGATCTGTAAACCTGCCGAAATGTTTCATCTGTATTTCCAGTATTTCCATTCTGATCCTTTCCCTTACCTGGGATGCAGCAGCGCCGCTACCCCTTCATATAAAGCCCTGCCTGCCGTCCCGCTTCTGCCCTGTTTTTTACTTTCTTCCAAAAGACGACTGATATAACGCCCCACCACATCATCTCCATGGATACGCAAAAGCTCCTCAAAATCAAAATCAGGTTCTGTGGTGTCCCGGATCTCCAGAATATTTCCCAGCCTCTCATAGCTTTTCGTGTGAAAAACGATCTCCGGATCCCGATACCCGCAGATTGTGATCCGATAAAAATTCTCCTGTCCTCTTCTGCGGATGAGCTGCTCCACCTGTTCCTCCATAGCCAGATCGGTGGTCTCATTGTCACTATACAGTTTTTCCTGAATATACTCTCTCCTGGCAAACGGCACAAATTCTGTCTGCAGCTTCCCGCTCACATATTCTCCCATGATCAGTCCATGGGGTCCGGTGTCATTGATGTCCAGCGGCTCCAGTGCACCCGCATAGGCCATTCTGTCCTCTTCCGGATACTGAGGTTTATGAATATGCCCCAGTGCCACATAGTCAAAGCCGGCACCGGCCAGCTTCTTCCAGTTTATGGGAATATGAGATTCATCTCCGCCATGGGCCAGAAGGATATGACAGCCCGGCAGATCTTCCGGATACACCTCATCATACAGAGGCTCACGGATCTCTCTCCCGTAGTAGCTGAGTCCATAGACCTGAGTGTCGAGTTCCGGAAAGCAGACATATCCGCATTGCCTTGATTTCAGAAAACAGATATTCTCCTCCCACGAAAACCGATCATAGGGTGAATCCTGTTTCAGGTAATCATGATTTCCTGCAATCAGCACCACCTGAGTTTTCGTCAGGCCTCCAAGGAGATAATTTACTTCCTTCAGCTCCCGGATCCCCGGCTGTTTATGAAACAGATCTCCTGCGATCAGCAGCAGATCAACCTGCTCTCTCTCCGCCATCTGAACGACTTCCCGGAAGGTTCTCCAGATCTCCTCCGCCCTCGTCTGAGACCACGGATATCCCTTATCCGGCACTGCACCCAGATGAACATCTGCAATATGTATAAAACGCATTCTTTTCTCCTGACGGGCTTCTCCCGGCCCTTTCCTTTTCCTGTTCTGTTCATTATACCATCCTTCTTCCCCTGTTGCAATTTTTCCCTTATTCTGCTAAGATGTGAGTATAAAAAAGAGAAACGGAGGGTTTTCTATGAAAAAGTTTATGGAGGAATTCAAAACTTTTATCATGAGAGGAAATGTCATGGATCTGGCAGTCGGTGTAATCATCGGCGGTGCTTTCCAGGCCATCATCAAATCCCTGGTAGATGACATGATCATGCCTCTCATCAGTCTGATCACCGGAGGCATTGATTTTTCCAACTGGTTTGTCCAGCTCAGCGGAGATCAAAAATATGCCACCCTTGCAGCAGCTCAGGAAGCAGGTGTCGCTACCCTGTCCTACGGCAACTTTATCAACGCTGTCATCAACTTTCTGATCATGGCATTTGTGATCTTCACGCTCATCAAAACCATCAACACACTGGATGCAAAATACCGCCCCAAAAAAGAAGAAGCACCTACCACCAAAAAGTGCCCCTTCTGCCAGAGCGAGATCGATATCAAGGCAACCAGATGCCCCCATTGTACATCAGAACTTTCTTAAAATTTTTTCTGAACTTGCGTCACAAAAGTCTCTCTGTTTCGTATAAGAAATAGAGAGACTTTTTTGCAGGTTTTCAGCTCCGGTGTTTTTTACGGAAATCCTTTACCGCTTTCCTGTGGTTTCCATCCACCCAGGACAGCAGGATCTCTGTGTCTGTCAGGGGCAGCCATTTTCTCCCCAGATAATCGTTATAGCTGCACCACCAGTAATCCTCCGGTCTGGAGACAAGATGATGTTTTACCGGAAGCATATGCAGTCTGATACACTGCCTTATGGCTTTCCACTCTACCGGGATCTCCCGGATCGGACTGCTCTTCCAGAGGGAACATCTGTCAGACCTCTTTCCTTCCGGAAACAGGACCTGCTCATACCCTTTTTTCATCTGGGTCAGTCCCTCTTTCGCCTGATGGTAATTTTCTCCCTTTACCATCAGGTGAACCTCGTTGTCCAGCACACAGTAGGCCATCACCTGAAGCTCGGACCCCCTCTGGACTGCCGCCACTACGTCCAGCATTTTTTTCTTGCATGTCTCGTCTTCAAAAAGACTGACCTCAGGCTTTCCCCTCAGAACGGTACTGTAGACATGCACATTTTCACAGATACACAACATCACATAACTCCCCCTTTTTTTCTCTTGGACAGGCATCGATCCGATCACCTGTCCCCTTTATCATAGGGGCAGTTTCACTCCAGGGTCAAGGAAGGAACAGTGATGATGCCGAAATGAAACATTTCAGTCGGGAATGTCCTTTTCTCCGGGTTTCTTTTCCCTGCGATGTTTCATTACGGCACAATTCATAAAACCTGTTTTGCTAAAAATATGTTGCAAAAAGGGAATGCTGTTTTTGCAGCATTCCCTTTTCTATACCGCCATTCTTCTTTTAATTTCCCCGCACAGGTTTTTCTTTCTACAGTTTCTTCCCGTCTTTTACCACCAGCTTAAGCGCCAGGCTCTGATCCAGGAGTACCACATCCGCTTTCTTTCCCGCTTCAATCGTACCCACCCGGTCGGAGATTCCAAGCTTCTTCGCAGGATTCAAAGTGGCACATCTGACAGCAGTTTCCAAAGGGAGCTGCATCTGTGTCACCGCCACTCTCAGGCAGTCCATCAGGTGTGTGGCCGATCCGGCAATGGCACCGTCTGACACCAGCGTTGCCAGATTTCCTGCTTTATCCACCTCCAGGCCTCCCAGAGTGTAACGTCCGTCCGGCATTCCGGTCGCCCGCATACTGTCACTGATCAGGATCATACGATCTTCTCCCAGCATCCGAAAGACTGCCCGTACCATGGCCGGATGAATGTGCACCCCGTCGCAGATCAGCTCTGCCGTAACATGCGAAGAATCTGCCACCGCACCGACCACTCCGGGTGAACGGTGGGTAAATGCCGGCATGGCATTAAAAAGATGCACCGCATGGCTTGCACCCGCATCAAATGCTGCTTTTGCCTGTTCATAATCCGCATTGGTATGTGCCAGAGAAAGATTGACACGATCCTTCATTTCTTTCACAAAAGAAATCGGATCTTTCTGTTCTTCCGGTGCGATTCCGATAAATTTTACCAGACCGTCAGAGGCTTCCAGAAACTCCTGTGCAATCCCCGGATCGCAGGATACGATATTTCTGGGATCCTGAGCTCCCTTTTTTGCCGCACTGATAAAAGGACCTTCCATGTTGATGCCCACCAGATCCGCTCTGGTTCCTTTTTTATCGGCATCCCTTTCCATATCCTTCTGATACTCTGCCCCAACGGACAGAATCCTCTTAAGCTCCGCCACCGGCAGTGTCATGGTTGCCGGAGCAATGGATGTCACTCCCACAGATGACTCATATTTGGCGATCTCTGCAATGGCTTCTTTTGTCCCGTCACAGAAATCATACCCCATGCATCCGTGAAAATGCAGGTCGATGAGTCCCGGAATGGCGTAACAGCCTTTGCCGTCCAGAATCTCCCCGTATTCCCTGTCTTCTGTTTTTTCCGTGTCAGGAACTGCGGCAGATCTCTCTGCCGCAGCCTTTTCTGTTTTTTCAATTTTCCCGTCACGGATATAGATCGTCCCTTCTTCAAAGGAACATTCCGGTGTAAACATCTTTACATTTTTGATGATCATTTCCGCACCTTTTCCTTACATATCGCTCCTTAACGGAAGTACTCTACACCTGACTCAAAGATCTTCATATCCTGTTCGCCGTAAATGTTAATGGCAACAGATTCGCCACGGCGCTCAGAATGAGCCATCTTACCAAGCACACGTCCATCCGGGCTTGTAATTCCCTCAATGGCCATATGGGATCCGTTCACATTCCATTCTTCGTTATTGATATCCAGTTCTCCGTCAGGAGTCACATACTGCGTTGCCACCTGTCCGTTTGCAAACAGTTTCCGGATCCATTCCTGATCAGCTACAAAACGTCCCTCACCATGGGAAGCCGGATTACAGTAGGTAGCACCCGGAACCGCAAGCTTCAGCCACGGGGATTTATTGGTCACGACTCTGGTATATACCATTTTTGAGATATGACGTCCCACCGTATTGTAGGTTAATGTCGGAGAATTCTCCTTCTGACCCGTGATCTCTCCATAGGGTACCAGTCCCAGTTTGATCAGAGCCTGGAATCCGTTGCAGATACCGAGAGCCAGACCGTCTCTCTCATTTAACAGCTTCATAACAGCTTCTTTGATCTTTGCATTCTGGAATGCAGTCGCAAAGAACTTGGCAGATCCGTCCGGTTCGTCACCGGCAGAGAATCCGCCGGGGAACATAATGATCTGAGCCTGGTTAATGGCATTTTCAAAGAGATTTACGGAATCACGGATATCTTCTGCCGTCAGGTTCTTAAATACCCTTACATCCACTTCCGCTCCGGCGCGCTCAAAGGCTTTTGTGCTGTCATATTCGCAGTTGGTACCCGGGAATACCGGAATAAATACCCTGGGTTTTGCCACTTTATGTTTGCAGACATAGATCTGATTCGTCTTGTAGACACCATCCTCGATCACTGCGTCTCCCTCTGCTTTTATATTCATAAAGACTGCAGTGGGGCCGTCTGCTGCATCCTCTCCAAGGAATGCGGTTCCTCCGTTTTCTCCGGAAACAGTCTTGAATACCCCTTCCAGAGTACCGGTCCATGCCTTCACCGCCTCTTCCAGGGTGATCACGGTATTCTGATACTCCAGAACCGGTTTTTCCAGGACTTCACCTATCAGCGTATAGGTAATGGAAAGCTTTCCTACCTGATCTCCCGGAACCTCTGCCACGATATCTCCGAATGCCGGTGTGAACAGGTCTCTTTCATCTACGTTATGCTCAATCTTCACTCCCAGGCCGTTGCCGAATGCCATCTTGGACACAGCCAGAGCCAGTCCCTTGCCATCCAGTGTATAAGCGGAAACGATCTTTCCTGCTTTCACATCCTCGAAGAATTTTCCGTACTGATCTTTGATCTGTTCATATACAGGCAGATCATATTCATCTTTTTCAATTCTAAGAACCACCAGTTTGTTGCCTGCTTTTTTCAGCTCCGGTGTCACAATGGTCTTATCACTTGCCACGTCAACGGCAAAGGAAACCAGAGTGGGCGGTACATCGATCTCATTAAAGGTACCGGACATGGAGTCCTTTCCGCCGATGGAGGGCAGTCCGAAACCAAGCTGTGCATCATAGGCACCCAGCAGTGCAGCAAAAGGCTGACTCCATCTTGCCGGATCTTCTGTCATTCTGCGGAAATATTCCTGGAAGGTAAGACGGATCTTTCTGTAATCTCCGCCTCCGGCTACGATCTTAGCCACAGATTCCAGTACCGCATAGATTGCTCCGTGATAGGGGCTCCAGCTTGACAGGTACGGATCGAATCCGTAGCTCATCATGGTAACGGTATCTGTCTTTCCTTTCAGTACCGGAAGCTTGGCTACCATTGCCTGGGTCTCTGTAAGCTGGTATTTTCCTCCATAAGGCATCAGCACACTTCCTGCTCCGATGGAACTGTCGAACATCTCCACCAGGCCTTTCTGGGAACAGCCGTTTAAGTCTGCCAGATCTTCCAGCCATTTTGCTTTTACATCCGCTACTTCTTTTCTCTGGAAATATTTATCTTCTTTGGAAGGAATTTCTACAAAAACATTGGTCTCCTGATGAGCACCATTGGTATCCAGGAATGCCCTGCTGATATTTACGATCTCCTTGTCTCTCCAGATGAGGACCAGTCTGGGAGCCTCAGTCACTACAGCCACTTCCACTGCTTCCAGGTTTTCCTCATTGGCATATTTCAGGAATTCTTCCACATCCTTGGGGTCTACTACGACAGCCATACGTTCCTGGGATTCGGAGATGGCGATCTCTGTTCCATCCAGACCGGCATATTTTTTCGGTACTTTGTCCAGATAAATGTGAAGCCCTGCTGCCAGCTCACCGATGGCCACGGACACACCGCCGGCACCAAAGTCATTACATTTCTTGATCAGACTGCTGACCTCCGGACGACGGAACATACGCTGGATCTTTCTCTCGGTAGGCGCATTACCCTTCTGCACCTCTGCACCGCAGACTTCGATAGATGCCTCTGTGTGCACCTTGGAAGAACCGGTTGCACCGCCGATTCCGTCACGGCCGGTACGACCGCCCAGAAGGATGATGATATCTCCCGGATCGGAAGTCTCACGTTTTACCGCTTTTCTGGGCGCAGCACCCATCACGGCACCAATCTCCATTCTCTTTGCCACATAATTGGGATGATAGATCTCTTTTACATAACCGGTAGCCAGACCGATCTGGTTTCCGTAGGAAGAATATCCTTTGGCCGCTCCGCGGACCAGCTTCTTTTGCGGAAGCTTGCCCTTTAACGTCTCTTTTACAGATACAGTAGGATCTGCCGCACCGGTTACACGCATTGCCTGATATACATAGGTTCTTCCGGAAAGCGGGTCACGGATGGCTCCGCCCAGACAGGTCGCTGCTCCACCGAAGGGCTCGATCTCAGTCGGATGATTATGGGTCTCATTTTTAAAGTTGACCAGCCATTCTTCCACTTCTCCGTCGATCTCCACCGGTACCACGATACTGCAGGCATTGATCTCATCGGATTCTTCCTGGTCATCCAGTTTTCCTTCTTTTTTCAGCTTTCTCATAGCCATCAGAGCCAGATCCATGAGGCATACGAACTTGTCGTCTCTTCCCTTGAAGATCTCTGCCCGGTCAGCCAGATATTTTTCATAGGTTCCCATAATGGGCTCTTTATAATCTCCTTCACCGAACTGAATATCTTTCAGCTCTGTAGAGAAGGTGGTGTGACGGCAATGGTCAGACCAGTAAGTATCCAGCACACGGATCTCTGTCATGGTCGGGTTGCGTTTTTCTTCATTCTTAAAATAATTCTGGATATGCTGGAAGTCTTTAAATGTCATAGCCAGATTCAGGGAGCTGTATAACTCATGAAGTTCATTTTCTGCAAACTCTGTAAAACCGTCAAATACGATCACATCTGCAGGCTCGTCAAACACCGTCACCAGAGTGTCCGGTTTTACCATACCCGTTTCTCTGGAATCTACCGGGTTGATACAGTGGTTTTTAATGGCAGAAAACTCTTCCTCGCTGATGTTTCCCTCAATGACGTAGGTAGTGGCGGAACGGATCACCGGGTTTTCTTCCTCATTTAAAAATTTTACACACTGTACGGCAGAGTCTGCTCTCTGGTCAAACTGTCCGGGCAGATATTCCACGGAGAATACCCGGTCTGTCTCTGACATCTCAAAGTTTTCCAGATAAAGGGTATCTACCGGCGGTTCTGCAAACACAGTCCTGCAGGCTGCTTCAAACACAGCATCTGAAATATTCTCCACATCATAGCGGATCAGTACCCTGACTCCTGTCAATCCCTGAATGCCCAGGTAACTGCGGATCTCATGCCTTAACTCTTTTGCCTGTACTGCAAATGCCGGCTTCTTCTCTACATAGACTCTTCTTACGTTGCTCATAAGTTCCTCCCTTAGATAGATTTATTGTAAATTTTTCTGTAGCCCTCTTTCAACTGTTCCAAAAATCAGGGGATCCAAAAGCTTATCTCTGTATGCCTGACAGAAGCTCATCTGCCCAGTTACTCAATCCATAGGCATCCCCGTCAAACAGATTTAAGATCACACCGTACTGCTCTTCATCGTGGGCAAAGGCGTTTCCTTCATCCGTGTCTACATGCATGGCAAGAACAAAGTCCGGATGGACTCTTACTACCACATTGGCATAGATCAGCGCCCGCTCAAAGCTCTGGGTGATCACAAACACTTCGTCATTATCCTTCACCCTCATCCGAATGGCATCACTGGGTGTCATATGTATGTGGCGCTTAGCCACGATCACTCCTTTTTCCAGATCAATGGAACCTGCCGGTCCGTTGATCCGGCATCCCGGTGTCCCTTCGATATCCCCGGACTGACGGATCACCCGTTTGATGCCCAGCTTCCTGGCATCTGTGATCGCCAGCTCCACCTGAGTTTCCTTTCGAAACGGCCCTAAAATAGCCATATTTTCCATTTTCCCTCTGGGCCCCTCAATGGACACCCGTTCTTTCGCCAGATATTGTCCGGGCTGGCTTAATTCTTTTACAAACGTCAGCTCTTTTCCTTCCCCGAAGAGCCTCTCAAAATCCTCTCTGCTGATATGCATATGCTTCGCAGAGATCTCAATGGGTATTTTATATTTCATAATCCTTCACAACCCTAATCCTCAAGAAATGCCGTATAACAGCGCTTTGCCTCATATACATCTGCTTTGCTGGTGATCTCCCAGGGAGCATGCATATTCATCACGGCTACTCCGCAGTCAATGACCTGCATTCCATAAAGAGCAAGAATATAGGCAATGGTTCCGCCGCCGCCAAAATCCACCTTTCCAAGCTCTGCGGTCTGATAAGCCACACCTTTTTTGTCCAGGATTCGGCGAAGATCTGCGATATATTCCGCATTGGCATCATTGGAGCTGGATTTTCCTCTTGCTCCGGTATATTTATTAAATACGATACCTTTTGCAAAATATGCGGTATTCTTTTTCTCAAAGGACGCTGCAAATTCCGGATCAAAAGCCGCACTCACATCGGAAGACAGCATTCTGGAATTTGCCAGCAATCGGCGAAGCTTCAGTTCTGAATACTCTCCCATACAGTTCAAAAGTTCTGCCACCGTGTTTTCAAAGAAACGGGACTGCATTCCCGTAGCGCCTACGCTGCCGATCTCTTCCTTATCCACCAGAATGCAGCATGCGGTACGCTTTACCTTTTTGAGATCCAGCATCGCTTCCAGAGACGTGTAGGCACAGACTCTGTCATCCTGTCCGTAAGCAAGGATCATACTGCGGTCCAGGCCGCATTCTCTGGCCTTTCCTGCCGGTACCACTTCCAGTTCCGCAGAGAGAAAATCTTCCTCATCCATATCATACTTTTCTTTTAACAGTTTCAGAATATTGGCTTTGACTGCATCCTTTTCTTCCTCTTTCAGCGGGATATTCCCGACCAGAAGGTTTAAGGCTTCTCCTTCGATCACCTTCGCCGCCTTTTTTTCCATCTGCTCTCCGGCAAGATGGATCAGAAGATCAGAAATGCAGAACACAGGATCCTCTTCTTCCTCACCAATGCTAATGTTGGTCACAGTGCCGTCTTTTTTCGCAACCACACCGTGAATTGCCAGCGGAATCGTCACCCACTGATATTTTTTGATGCCCCCGTAATAATGGGTATCCAGATATGCAAGCTCTGTATCCTCATACAGCGGATTCTGCTTCAGATCCAGTCTGGGAGAATCCAGATGCGCCCCCAGAATATTCATTCCCTTTTCGATCTCTTTGGTACCGATATGGAAAAGGGCGATCGTTTTTTCCATAAAAGCTGCATAGACCTTATCCCCGGCTTTAACCTGCTCCCCGCTTTTCATAACTTCCGGAAGGCTGCGGTAACCTGCTTTTTCCGCCAGCCGGATCGTCTCCGCCACACATTCCCGTTCGGTCTTGCCCTTATCCAGAAATTGACGATAATTCTTATTCAGCTTCTCCAGTTCTGCCAGATTCTTTTTTGTGTAACCGGTCCACACATTTTTTCGTTCCATATCCAGTTCTCCTTGCTTCTCTCCTCTACTGATGTTTGATCAATCCGAATTTACTGAAAGGATAAATGCGGATAAATGCCTTGCCAAGGATCCTGCTTCTGGGAACCGGACCGATCACACGGCTGTCACTGCTGTGATTCCGGTTATCTCCCATTACCCAGTATTCATCCTCTCCCAGCCTGATGGTCTGGGCGGCAAGTCCCGGATCCTGAATGGTCTCTTTTCCGTAATTCTCCTCCAGGATCTCTCCGTTAATATAAATATTGCCCTCCTCATCGATCCGCACTTCTTCTCCGGGAAGACCGATAATACGTTTGATCCATCTCTTGGATTTTGTTTCATCCGGATAAATGATCACAATATCAAATCTCTCGGGATCCTTAAACCGGTAGCTGATCTTATCACAGATCAGGTTGTCCTTATCCTGCAGAGTAGACTCCATAGACTGTCCATCCACTTCTACTCTCTGTCCGATAAATGTTACAATAAACAGTGCCGCTGCAATAGCAATCGCAAAGCATGCGATCCAGCTTAAAATTTCCTTTTTCATTAGCCTCTCCTTTTTCTCCGATTTCATTCCCCTCCGGAACTGTTTTATTTTCTTACAGTTTTTACGTTATCCCCCAAGCCTTCCTCCATATGACAGCAGCACCGAGCTGAGATTCACTGCCATATGAAATAAGATAGGTGCCCGGATCGTTTTCCCTCTGCGGTAGACTTCCGTAATGATCAGTCCCATGGGAAATGCAAACAGGATCTGTATCAGATTCCCATGATAGACTGCAAAGACCGCTGCTCCCAAAATTAAAGATAACCACTCTTTATTATAATCCCTAAACCGATTATATACAAGTCCTCGAAATAAGACTTCTTCCATAATCGGCACGAGGATTCCAAGCCCCAGGATCTGCATGGGCAGCCACCCCCGGAACAGCCCTTCCTGCACTTCATTGGAGATCCGGATTCCGAAAAGGCTCTCTCCCATCTGAAGGATCCCGTTCATTCCTGCTGCAGCGATCAGGTTGCAGGCTGCCGCAAATACCGGAATCGCCCCATACATCCAGAGGGGCATTTTCTCATGATCCCTTCTATTCCCATTTCTCTCATCCCGTTTCATCATGGATAGAAACAACGGCAGTACAAGTACCGCCGTTATTGTGGTCAATGAGGCTGCATCTGCATGCAGCCCCATTGATGTCCCTATCATAATGATGAGATTCGATGCCAGATAATGGATCAGCACAGGCTCCAAAGCCCGGACTGTAAGAAAAAGCACGTCACTCAATTTCATCGCTCCTGTCCGACATCAGATCACTCCCGGAACTTCCACCGAAGTCACCCGGCAGCTTCCGTCCTGATATTTAAAATAGAACACTGCTTCTTTTTTTGCCTGTTCTGTCTCTGCTTCTGTCTGAGTTTCCTCTGTCTCGCTTTCCGCCGCTTCTGCTTCTGCCGTATCTTCGGGAACCGGTCTGTAACTGCAGTTATAGGAAAGCTTCATCTCGATTCCGATATACCCCTCTTCATTTTTGCCGGGATAATACACATCACCAAATTCTGCTTCAAATCCGCCAAAACTCAGACTGCTGACTTTAAGTGCTCCGTCCTGATACAGGTTGCTCTTCACTGCCTTGAACAGATTTTCTCTGTTGGCTGTATCTGCAAAGGCTTCTCCCAGATCTTCCGCCGTCTTATCCTCTGCGACCGCCGTAAACAGTTCACGGATCATACTCTTGGCGATCTCTGTCATCTGTGTTTTTGCATTTTCTCCTACTGTAAGCTGATCACGGATATCGACCACAGAACTGGACGTATCCAGCACTCCTTCATAAGAGTCAAAGGGCAGTCCCGTCACCTGGATCTTACAATTCTCTACCGGAATTCCCGTAAGCTGGTAACAAACAGCACCCGGCGAAAGATTTTCATCCTGTTTTATGCTGTCTGCATCCGGTGATACACCGTTCAACAGTACCTGGGAACCTGCCGGAGCGATCAGCTCCAGATCTCTGGTATCCTCTTTGGCATCTGTCATGATCCACTGTTCAAAAAGTCCGTATTTCTTCTCATTCTGCTGGATCATATGAACCTTCCTGCTGACCTCTTTCCCGTCTGCAGTATAGGTGAACGTATATTCCTGTACAAACTGATTCTGTTCGTTCAGGGAACGCTCTCCTGTCTCTACTTGATATCCATCCATCCCTGCTTCCTGCCGGAAATGGCGTTCTGCCACACGCAGCGGATCGCTGTCCTGCATTCCTTCATATACAAAGGTACCTGCCGCAGACAGCAGAATCACAACAATGATCCATACGGTAATTTTCGCATTCCGTTTTTTTCTCTGTCTCCATTTAAACTGCTGATTTTCCATCTTGCGTACCTCCTTTTACCCTGATCAGCCTTCAACTGCAAGGATCACCTGCAGGTTTGCCCATTCACAGTCATTTAAGAAACTCCTCATGTTACTGTCAAAATAGGACGGGTCATAAGTAGGTACATACCAGGTCTTCTGTGAAAAATACTCTGCCCAGCTTGGAGTAGAGAAGATCCTTCCGTGACGGGCGAAGATTTCATTTCTGAGGATCGCCAGATCTGAGGAAGACCATCCGCTCAGTTCGTCGGCGGAAATATAACGGCTGTCGATATCATACATCATAAAACTGTCATCCCATGCGCCGCTTCCGGAGGAACTGCTGCTCGAAGAATTGCTTCCGGAAGAGCTGCTGTTCTGACTCCAGGACAGATAATGCTCTCCCACATAACCGGTCTGACCGTTATAATTCACCTGAATCCATCCGGTTCCCGTATTTCCCACTACACTGACGGCTTCTCCCGTAGACAGACCGCCCAGTGTACTGCTTTTTTTGTCGTCATCGCTGCGCACATATACATAGTCCGTTGCATACATCACCTGCCCGGTAGAACTGCTTCCGGTGGAACTGCTTCCGGTGGAACTGCTTCCGGAAGAGCTGCCTGTGGATCCCTGGGTGGTTTCTGATTTATTCTGTGTCAGATAATTCGAGCTGACATAACCGGTCTGGCCCTGATAGCTGACCTTTGTCCACCCGTCTCCTGCATCCCCAAGTACAGTTACCTGATCTCCGGGTGCAAAGGTTCCCAGCACGTCACTGTCTGTTCCTGCACCGGTACGGATATTCAGATTGCCGGATGCATACAGAATACTGGTATCCTCTTCTGTGACAGCGGTACTCTCTGTCTCAGGTGTATTGGACGATGCTTCCGTTTCTTTCTTTTCTGTTTCTTTCTTCTCTGTTTCTTTCTTTTCTGTCTCATTCTGATCCTGGGTCTCAGTCTCCCCCTCTGCACTCACCTTACCATCGATCAGAATATCAAAAGAATCCCCGGTCTTCGCAAACTGCTCTACGGTCATGGGAAGCTCTGTTTCCTTTGCCGTAAGTCCGGATTCTGCCTCCTGTACTGTGGTCACACTTTTGTCAATCAGTGTGAGTCCGGTGTTCGTCAAAAAAATACTGCCGCCGGAAGCCAGTACAGTGGCAGCAGCAACACCGAAAATCATTCCTATATTCCTCTTATTAGACATTTTCCTCACCTCTTGATGAAGATAATACCACACCATTTTTAAAATGTCTATTCTTTTACCCCTTTATTCTGGCAGAAAAAAAGCGAAAAAGAATCCATATTACAGGCAAAATCCCCATCAGCCAAAAGATTTCCGGCCATTTTCTTCCGTTTTTTTCCATCGGACTTTTCTTAGGGTTCGTCTCCCTCTCCACCTTCTGCTCTGCCGCTTCCACTCCGGCTGCTTCTTTCGTTTTCTTCGTTTCGACCGTCTGTTCCCGGGAACCTGTCTTCTGCTTTTCTCTCCGCTCTTCCTCTTCTCCCTGCTCTGTCTCTTCCTCCCGTTCTGCCTCTTCTTTCTCCGCACTCTCCCCTGTCTCCGATTCTTCCTTCTGCGTTCTTACGGCAGTCTCCGGATCCCCTACAAAAAACCGGATCGTTC
Source organism: Marvinbryantia sp. (assembly GCA_016297895.1). Taxonomy (GTDB): domain Bacteria; phylum Bacillota; class Clostridia; order Lachnospirales; family Lachnospiraceae; genus Marvinbryantia. The sequence continues at coordinate 27,286 of JAEDFS010000004.1, read as the reverse complement.
CCGTATCTTTTTCATTTCCCGCTCCGTCCCGTACGCATACCGACAATTTCTGCCAGGTTTCCATTTTTTCAGCCCGGATTCTCAATGTTCCCTCTGTTCCTTCATAGACCGGCAGATCATTCAAAAATACCTGTACCTTCGCAAGCTTCTGATTGTCCCGGCACTCCACCACAACCGTTCGTTCTTCCTGGGGATAACTTTTCCCCTCTTCGATTCCGGACAGAAAAACAGAGGGCGGAGTCCTGTCCACCGCAAACTCCAGCTTCAGGTTCTGCTGTCTGCTGTCTCCTGTATTATTGGCCCGGTCCACTGAGAACAGCGTCACATAATAAGCCCCTTCCTCCCGAAATCTGGCTGCCGGTATCCGATAACGATATTCACTCCATCCGTACCGGTTCCGGGATTCCTTCACCTGATAATCGATTCCCTTTTTGAGTACCTGCACAGTTTCCCCATGTCCGATACGGATCTTTGACTCTGAGACCGTATCTACATTGATCTCATAAATAATCAGATCCCGTGGTTCCTGTCTGTAATAATCCATTCCCTGATTCTGTACAATATACACCGAACCAAACCGGTTTACGGAAAAAAAGATCTTTTTTTCTGTTCGGTTGCCCGCCATGTCCTGTGCCGTCGCCGTCAGAAGATAGAGATCGTCCCACCTGCGTTCCCTGGGAATATCTCCCACAGAAATGCTTTCTCCATCCGTAACTTCTTTTCTTGTCTGCGAAAACGTTTTCTGTCCCACGGCTTTTCCTTCCAGGACAACTTCCAGACTTCCTTTCTGATAACCGGGATCCTGTGCTGTGATCACGGGCTCCACTGTCCCGTTATTGGCACTTCCGGGAAGGACTCCCTCTATCAGGATCTGCGGGCCTGTTTTGTCAAGGACTGCTTCAGGCCCTTCCAGGAACCGGATATTTCCCACCCGATCCTCCAGTCTGGCATAAAGCCTCCAGGTTCCCTCTTCTGTGATCGTCACTTCTGATCCATGATCCCGGTTTCCGGAATAGAGCTGCCAGACTTCTTCCGCTGTTTTTCCGTCTGCCTGCGCACTGTTTACTGCGCAGCACACTGCCGAACGGATCCCGCTTCCCCGATCAGTGAGGGATATCAGGCTGCATCTGATCTCCTGATTTCGATAAATGTGCGCTCCTTTTTCCGCCGCTGTTCCGTCCAGAGAAAATCCTCCTTCCGGAGCATCCGGATCCACCTGACAGGATATCTTCTGCCTGAGTGATTCTGCCAGAAGTTCACCTTTTTTATTTTTCCTGACCAGCTTAAATTCCGCTGTCTGAGACTGATAAAAGGGCAACATGGCAGTCCCGTGCGTATACCCGCGGCCCTTTTGGGGAACTGCCTGAAGAACCGTCCCCGGACGCACCCAGATCACACCGTCTCCATCCCGACAGATCCCGTCCTCCGAAACAGCATGGATGGTAAAATCCAGTGTTCCGGTCACGGCCGCCGGTTTCAGGCGAATGCTTCCCGGAAAATAAAACCCTGCTTCCCGGTCAAGGAGAAAACAGTAATTGTCTGTAGGGTTTCCGGTAGGTTTTCCCTCTTCATCTCTTTTTACAACAATGGCCTGTTCATATTCCACCGTCTTTCCGTCCCGATACATGGGACTGTCTTTTTGGATCACCTCCCGGTCGATCTCCCATTCCGGAAGCTGAAATCCCTCCGGCACGGTCTCTTCTAAAAAGCCCTCCACCCGTATGGGTTCCTCTCCTTCCGGAAACTGCACCTTTTCCGGAACCGGCTCCTCGTAATACCGTTTTGTTCCATCTGCGATCACGATCGTCAGGGGCTTCGGCATTACACGGATCTCCAGTGGCTCTGCCTCCTCCACGATTTCATAACTCTTAGCTTCTTCCCCGGTCAGAGTATATTCCACCTTCACCGGATAGCTTCCCGCATCCGGCAATTCTGTCCTTCCAATTGCACTCAGAATGTACCCGGCGGGCACCCCTTCTGCCTCGACGGCCACATTCACCAGCGTTGTCCCGTCATAGATCTTATATCCATCCTCATAATCTGCCCATAATTTCTGAATTCGTATCTGCTTCGATTCCGTCTCTGTCTCCGGTTCCTCCGAATCGGTCTCTGACTCCGTCTCACTGCTTTCTTCTGTACCGCTCTCCGATTCCGTCTCACTGCTTTCTTCCGTACCGCTCTCTGACTCCGTCTCACTGCTTTCTTCTGTACCGCTCTCCGATTCCGTCTCGCTGCTTTCTTCTGTACCGCTCTCCGATTCTGTCTCGCTGCTTTCTTCTGTACCGCTCTCCGACTCCGTCTCACTGCTTTCTTCTGTGCTGCTCTCCGATTCTGTATCACTCTCCGTTACCGTATTTTCCCCCGCTTCGCTTTCCCCGGTTCTGTTTTCCGTATAACTAAGGCTCACCGCCTCCACACTCTGTGAAGCACAGACTGCCGCTGTCTGCCTCTCCTCCTGATTCTGCAGGCTGTTCTGAAGCGCAAGCCAGATGATGATCGTCAACAACATTTCCAGAAACTTCATTTCTATTCCACCCTTCCCTGATTCACTCTGCTTCCTGTATCCATTCCTCTTCCAGCAGCTTCAGATATTCCCTGATCTGCTCTTTCCTGTCACGGATGGATCTGTTCTCTTCTTCTATTTTTTCCATTTTTTTACGGATATTTTCCGTCACACCTCTCATTTGTTCTCCGGTGATCCCCGCATATTCAAACTCCATCCTGTAATGAAGGATCTGACAGATCAGTTCCTGCCAGCAATACAGAGTGACCATCTCCTCACCAGGCTTTTCCAGTGTATCCGACAGCTCCATCAGATCTTCCCAGTATTCCCGAAAAGAAATGCTGTATTCTCCTGTCTTATCCCCATGCTCCAGCCGGATCCGATAACTCCCGATCTTCTCATAGATCCTGCAGCGCCTGCGCCCCAGCTCATCTCCAAACTCTTCTTCCGGCACTTCCAGTGCCTTTCGAAACCAGTTGACCGCATACCGTTTTCCGCCTTCTCCCTGATAAAAATACCAGTATGCCATGCCGATCCGACAGGCCGTGATCCCATAACTGCTGCCATTTGTCCGCAAATGATCCTCCCGGATGACCCCGTCACCGGAAGAATCCGCAAGGAGAGCACAAAGTTCTTCATCCTCCTCTTCTGACAGCACACTGTCCTCCAGCAGACTGTCCAGATAATCCAGATACCCGGTTTCACAGGCCGGATCCAGTCGGATCGCCTCCACAAGGAGCTGCTTCTGCTCCCCCTCCCGGCTTTCCCCGGCTGTTCTTACCAGATCTCTGTAAAGAAGCTCTGTGTCCCTGGACTGTTCCTCCATTTGAAGAGTCCTCCCTGCTGCTGATATGACACAGACCGCCAGTACAGCCATGATTCCCAGAAAATACCTCCTGCACTGAAGCCGCTCAAGATGAGTTCTGCACTGAGAAACCGTAAAAAACCGTTCCTCCCTGCTCCCGGAAATACATCTGCCGATCATTTTTTGCATCTGCCCCGGAATCCGGCTTCTTCCCACTGTCAGCATACATTTCAATGTCTTCCCAAGACCGTAAATGTCAAGCTCCACATCCGGAAGATCTTCCTTGCCCCGCCAGTCAGGCTGATATTCCTTTGTCCCGCTTTTTCTTCCCCTGCTGTTCTGCATCAGTGCCGATCCCAGATCCACCAGAATGATCCTCTCCTTCTGCCACACCAGATTGGAGGGTTTGAGATCCCCGAAAACGATGGGCGGATTCTGTCCATGAAGATATTCCAGGATCTCGCAGATCTGTATCCCCCACCCAAGGACCTGCCGATAAGAGAGTCTGCATCCTGTCCCAAGCAGTTCTCCCAGGTTTTTGCCCTCCACATATTCCATCACCATACAGATCCTGGTTTCTTCCTCCAGCACATCCACTATTTCCGGAAGTCCCGGATGGGACAGCCGTTTCCACAGCTCCATACTTTCCTTTGAAAAGAATTCTTCCCGTTTTTCCAGAATTTTTACCGCATAAAACTTATAAATCCGTTCCTGAACAGCCAGATACACACTTCCCTCTCCGCCGCTTCCAAGACGACGAATGATCCGGTATCTGCCATCCAGATATTCTCCGGCTGTCAGAAAGCCTTCCCCCTCTCTTCGTTATTCTGCCCTGTTTCGGGTCTCTGTCATTTTTTCTATCACACATTTTTCTGTGAACGATTCGGCGAACGCCGCTGATAAAATAAATAGAATAGAAAACAGGATCTCTCCTGTCTTAGGATGACATCATCATACTACAAACATTCTTCTCTGTCTACTGGCACTTTTCACAAAAATAGAGTCAATATCACATTTTGATATTGACTCTATTTGTCAGGGTTTCTTCGCTTTACATTCTTTCCGGAGCAGAAAAGCCCAGTACATCGATTGCTGTCTCCAGGACATCCCTAGTAAGCATCAAAAGATGGATCCAGGATGATTTCTGCTGCTCATTTTCTTCTGTCAGGATCTTTGTCTCATGATAGAAACGGTTAAACGCATTTGCAAGATCATAAATATAAGAACAGATCTTGTGAGGTGCGATCTCCTCGCAGGCCGTCTCCATCATCGCATTAAACTTGCTCAGCTCCAGCATCAATGCCTTTTCACTTTCATTGACAGCGGCATGGATCTGACCTTCGTTCAGGCTGCCTCCTGCATTTTCGTATTTCGCAAGGATGGACTTGATCCTCACGATGGTGTACAGAATATAGGGACCTGTATTTCCTTCAAAGGAAGTGAACCGGTCGATATCAAACACATAATCCTTGGATGCCTGGTTTGACAGATCGCCGTACTTGATAGCTGCCAGTCCTACGATCTCGGCAGTCTTCTTCGCCTCCTCCGGATCGATCTCGTGATTATCCACGATCTTGCGGAACATTTCCTCATTGATCTCTCCGATCAGATTTTCCAGACGCATGACTCCTCCGTCACGGGTCTTGAAGGGTTTGCCGTCTTTTCCGTTCATGGTACCAAAGCCAAGGAACGTAAGCTTCGTATCTTCTTTTACGATGCCTGCCTTCTTCGCACAGCGGAACACCTGAATGAAATGCATTTCCTGACGCTTGTCAGTCAGATATAACAGTTCATCCGGCTGATACAGTTTCATTCGTTCCACCATGGTTGCCAGGTCTGTCGTGGCATACAGAGATGCGCCGTCAGATTTCAGGATAATGCAGGGCGGGATCTCCTTCGTATCGGTCTCCTCTTTTACATCCACTACCAGTGCTCCCTGATCCTCATGGGCCAGTCCCCTGTCTTTCAGATCCTGCACCATATCCGGGATATAGGGCTGTGCGTCAGATTCCCCTTTCCACAGATCGAATTCCACGTTCAGCTTTCCGTAATTCTTTTTCAGATCCGTGACAGACACCCTCATAATGTGATTCCAAAGTGCCCGGTAACCTGGTTTTCCGTTCTGAAGCTGGAAAGTAGCCTCCAGGGCTTCTTCCTTATACGCCTCGTCTTCCTTGGACTTTTTGCTGGCTGCCGGATAGATCTCTTCCAGATCGCTGATGGTAAAGGGCGCTTCTTCGGGATACTCTCCTTCAAAATCTTCCCGGAAATAGGGAAGCTCCGGCTGGCGTCTGCGAAGCTCTGTGATGATCAGACCCATCTGCAGACCCCAGTCTCCCAGATGCACATCCCCGATCACCTTATGTCCCATAAAACGTCCCATTCGTTTTAAGCTTTCTCCAATGATCGCAGAACGGAGATGTCCCACATGAAGGGGCTTTGCCACATTCGCTCCGCCGTAATCCACAATGATGGTCTTCGGCTCTTTTGCCTTTTCCACAGAAAGATCTTTATCTGCCTGCATTCGTCTCAGATACTCTGCCAGGAATTCACCGGACAGCCTGATATTGATAAATCCCGGATTTACCGCACTGATCTCTTCAAACACCGGACAATCCTTCAGGTTTCCCACCACATCGTTTGCGATCATAATGGGCGCCTTTTTATATGCTTTTGCGGCTGCCATGGCTCCATTACACTGGAACTCACAGAGATCCGGGCGATTGGACACGGTTACTTTTGCATAGGACGGGTCATATCCCGCTTTTTCAAACGCCGGAATCAGCTCCTGCGCAATTCTGTCTAACATTCTTTCCATAATTGATAACTCCTTTAATGTTCCCTGAAAAATACATCATTCGCCGCAGCAAGTTCTCTTCACTGCTACCAAGATTATACTTGCAAAAGAATGGTTTTTCAACACATTTCTTGACGATATGGTGGGAGGCTGATACAATAACTGACAAAAGGAGGCTTTCTTATGACTGTATTACAATCTTATTATGAAAAACAGGCCGACACGATCATCAAAGCCCTGAAAAAAAGGGGCATGGACGGCCATTACTGTCCTGACAGCAAAAGTGCGGCAGAACTCATCCTCTCCATGATTCCGGAAGGATCCACCATCACCTGGGGAGGTTCGGAATCCATCAAAGAGAGCGGTCTTCTGGATGCGCTGAAGCAGGCACCGGTGGAACTCTGGGATCGTTCTGCGGTAAAACCGGAAGATATGAAAGCATTTTACCGCAAGGCCTTCTGCGCCGATTATTTCCTTATGAGTTCCAATGCGATCACGCTGGACGGCCAGCTCGTGAACATCGACGGGACCGGCAACCGGGTGGCCGCACTCTCTTACGGACCGGATCATGTGATCCTGCTGGTGGGCATGAACAAAGTGGCAACTGATCTTGAATCCGCCATCAAACGTGCTCATAACGTGGCTGCTCCGCCCAACACCATGCGTCTCGGGCTGGAAACTCCCTGTGCAAAGGACGGCGTCTGCCACAACTGCCTTTCCCCGTCCAAGATCTGCAACATCCTGCATGTGACTCACTTTAACCGGTTCCCGGGAAGAATCCAGGTAGTTCTAGTCGGCGAATCACTGGGTTACTAAAAGGAGGCTTTCCATGGATCTGGAATACACACAGAACTATGATTACCGGTGTCCCACAGACGCCTCCAGAGTAGTACATACCGTAACCTACAAAAAAGCAAGCTGCAGCCGTTATCCGGAAGATATCATGACTTCCTTTGTCTGCAGCCGGAACTCCGCCTGTGTCAAATGTGCGGAGAATTACAGAGATTAAAAAGAATGCCGGGATCAAATGGATCCCGGCATTCTTGAATGATCCTAATTTAAGATCCTTCGCGCCACATACACACCGCTGGCCGAAGCATGGGACAGGGAATGAGTCACGCCGCTTCCGTCTCCGATCACATACAGTCCCTTATATTTCGTCTCCAGATTTTCATCCAGTGCCACTTCCATATTATAGAATTTCACTTCCACTCCATACAGCAGGGTATCATCATTTGCCGTCCCCGGTGCGATTTTATCCAGGGCATAGATCATCTCCATGATTCCATCCAGGATCCGTTTGGGCAGCACAAGGCTTAGATCTCCCGGCGTCGCCGCCATTGTGGGACGCACCAGTCCTTCCTCGATCCTGGCTTTATTGCTTCTTCTTCCCCGGACCAGATCTCCGAACCGCTGTACGATCACGCCGCCTCCCAGCATATTGGACAGGCGGGCAATGCTCTCGCCATAACCGTTGCTGTCCTTAAAAGGCTCGGAAAAATGCTTCGCCACAAGAAGGGCAAAATTCGTATTCTCTGTATGCTTCGCCGGATCCTCATAACTGTGGCCGTTTACGGTAATGATTCCGTTGGTATTCTCGCTTACCACCGCCCCGTTGGGATTCATACAGAACGTACGCACATTGTCCTCGAATTTCTCCGTACGGTACACGATCTTGCTCTCATACAGTTCATCTGTGAGATGAGAAAAAATCACCGCCGGAAGCTCCACACGCACACCGATATCCACACGGTTGGATTTGGTGGGAATCTCCAGTTCCCGACACACCTTCTCCATCCACTTGCTGCCGCTGCGTCCTACGGATACAATGCACTTATCGCATTCATATACTTCGTCCCCGGCAAAAATACGGTATTTTCCATCCACTGCTTCCAGTTTTTCCACCGGTGTGTCAAAATAGAAATCCAGCCTGTTCTTCAGATCGTTATACAGATTTTCCAGGACCACATAGTTGATATCTGTTCCAAGATGGCGCACAGAAGCATTTAAAAGCTTCAGCTTATTCTGCAGACAGATTTTGTTAAACTTCGTGCCAGCTGTGGAATACATTTTTGTACCGGCTCCGCCGTATGCCATATTGATCTCGTCCACATATTTCATCAGTTCCAGAGCTTTGGATTTGCCGATATACTCGTACAGGGTACCCCCAAAATCATTGGTGATATTGTATTTTCCGTCAGAAAATGCCCCTGCACCCCCGAAACCGCTCATGATCGAACAGCTTTTGCATCCGATGCAGTTCTTTACTTTGTCTCCGTCAATGGGGCATTTCCGTTTTTCCAGAGAATGCCCTGCTTCAAACACAGCCACCTTCAGTTTATCATTTTTATGAAGCAGTTCATATGCAGAAAAAATGCCTCCGGGTCCTGCTCCGATAATAATCACATCATAGTTCATAAGATTCCCCCCTGTCCGTGCTTTGGCACTTAAGCCATATCATACCCATTTTCTTCTACCGGATCAGTTCCGCCACCAGCCCGGCACCATATTCAAGATCCTTCACCGTCGTATATTCCCGCACAGAATGCACTTCATACATGCCGCAGGACAGTACGATTCCGTCGATTCCATGAAGCAGGAAATTATGATTGTCACTGCCGCCGAAGGTACGGATCAGGTTCCATGGAATTCCAAGTCTGCCGCATGCATCCGTAAAACGCTTTACCACCGATGTCTCTCTTTTTACCTGATATGCCTTCAGATCCACCGTACTTTCCATGCGGAAACCGGCATGATACGCTTTTGCCGTCTTTCGAAACTGCTCCCGTGTGCCTTCAAGTACAGCCAGCGCCTTCTCATGACTGAAACTGCGTATTTCTCCTCTGCAGCTGGAGGAATCGGGAACAATATTCACTGCTTCTCCGCCGGATATGAGACCAATATTGAACGTGGTCTCTTCATCGATACGGCCCTGGGCGATCTCACTGATTCCCCGGCACATAATCTCGATGGCATGCACACCGTCTTCGGGATGAAATCCGGCATGGGCCGCTTTTCCGGTTATTTCTGCCGTAAAAGAGATCAGGGTCGGTGCCTGCAGGGCTGCAGTTCCCACTGCCCCGCTCAGATCCAGCACATATGCTTCTTTCGCACGGATTTTTGAAAAATCAAATACCTTTGTGCCTTTCGTAAAGACTTCTTCCCCAATCGGAAACAGCACCTCTACGTCCCGATGGGAGAGCCCCGCCTCCCGCACACATCGGATCCCCTCCAGGATCTCCACAATTCCGGCCACATCATCAGCCCCCAGAACCGTATTTCCTTCGCTTTTAATGATCCCGTCTTCTCCAAAGACTGCCTTTTTCCCTGTTCCGGGTGACACCGTATCCATGTGGGCAGACAAAAGAACGCCCGGTCCCGGCAGATTTCCTCTCAGAAATCCGTAGACATTCCCGGCATTTCCTCCATAATATTCTCCCGCCCTGTCTTCCTGTACCTCAAATCCCAATTCACACAGAGCTGCCTTCAGCTTATCTGCCGTTTTTCTCTCGTCAAAGCTTACCGAATCGATGGCGGTAAAGCTTTCAAACTCTCTGCAAAGCCTTTCCCGGTTTATGGAAACAACTTCTTTCTCCATTTTTCTCCTTACACCTCTGTCAGATAAAATACTCAATGGTCTTTTCCTCAGTGAGCCTGGTTTTCCCGTTAAACAGGATCACCGCTTCCCGTCCTTCCCACGGACCCAGTGCATAAGTCTCCGAAGACTCCCTGTTAAAATAATATTCAGGCACCACCCTGTTATACGCAAAAGGATGATCCTCCGTCATCTGAATATCCGGCTCATCATAAGGCTCTTCCCAATAATACGGATCAAACATCAGCAGCTTCCCGTCCTGCTCTCCGGTCAGAAGCACATAATGTTCCACCTCATAATACAGGCGTACCACCGCTGCCCCGCCTCGGCGCAGAGCATCATTGATCCGGCTGTCCCTTCCCAGATATACACTCTTTCCCGAGAGATAGACCGTAGAGATATCCAATTGTCCGATCTTTCCAAAGCCATTCATCCAGTTGCTTAAAAACGCCATCGCCGCAGTGGACGTACCGCATTTTCCCGGAATCCCCTCCGTATTGTAGCAATCCAGACAATACAGCATAATATTTCGGATAATCTCCGGAGGAATTTCTTCCCGTTCAAACAGATAACTGATGGCGTTGAGCATGGAAGTGGGACCGCAGTCATACTCTGAGATTTGATAACGAAGCGGATTTTTCATATCCTGAATTCCTCCATACAGCACTTTTTCTAAATCATATCATTTTACACTTTCAGTATACACTGTTTTGGGGGCTTGTAAAACATTTTTTATAATCAGAAAAGCTGCAGCCACTCTACATGGCTGCAGCTCCTTCTTATCCGATCAGATCGTATTTTACAATATCCATTTTTACACTGCCGTCAGCGAAGAAAGAAATTCCGTCCGCTATCTGATCCGTATACATCGTAATTGTCATGACCTGCTCGCCGTCATTAACAAATACCTCTGCGCTGAAACGATCCAGTATGATGCGCAGCTTAATTCTTCCATTTTCAGAACAAACCTTGCTTCGTCTCTGATGGATCGCAGCCCTTCTTGATCCGGAAAACTTACGGTCCACCTTTAAGATCGATTCATAAGGACGGAAACTGACTGCGGTATGATATCGGTCATTCTGGGCAAAACGCAGGGAGAACTTCTTGTAAAGATTCTCCTCATCTCCGGGAGCCAGCTGGATTTCCATATCCACTTTTCTGCCGCTTACCCCGTCCAGTTTGATCGTATCTGTAAATACAACGTCTTTGTATTCCACCATATTGCATCGAAGCTTCTCCAGCTCCCGTACCGGCTTCTGATACAGTCTTCCATTTTGAACAGACAGTTCCCTGGGAATGGTCATCTGCCCGAACCAGGGTGTCTCCTCCGGATGAAGGCGGCTGGTATCCCAGTTCTGCATCCATGCGATCATGACTCTCCGGCCATCCGGAGTGAGCACGGTCTGGGGAGCATAAAAGTCGATCCCATAGTCGATGGACTGGTCGCTCTGCTCCGTAAACGTACCCGTTTTCTCATCATAATCTCCGATCAGACAAAGTGTACCGTTCCCATTGTGATACTCAAAGCTTTCCGGCAGCATATCCTGGGGACTGGTCAAAAGCACCCATTTCCCATCAAGCAAGAAGAAATCGGGGCATTCCCACATCAGGCCAAAGCGGTTATGATTTGCGCTGAGAATACTCTTGAATTTCCAGTCAAAGCCATTCTGGCTGGTATACAGAAGAATCTGCCCGCTGCCATCCGCTGGTCGGTTAGCGACAGCACAGCTGTAGGTGCCATCTTCATTTTTCCACATCTTCGGATCACGGAAGTCCGCTTCACTGCTTCCTTCCGGTATATCTTTTTTGTCCAGTACCGGATTCCATTCATATTTTTGATAATCCAGCCCGTCACCGACCGCCAGACACTGTGTCTGCTCATCACGAAAACCTCCGTCCGGCAGTGGAACCCTCTTTACACCTGTATACATCAGCAATTGCCTTCCATCAGGAAGATCAACGGCACTTCCCGAAAAGCATCCGTCTTTGTCATAGGTCTGGTCGGGAGCCAGAGCAGCCGGAAGATACTCCCAATGCAGCAGATCTTCACTCACCGCATGGCCCCAATGCATAGGCCCCCAGTACGGATTGTATGGATGATACTGGTAAAACAAATGGTATTTTCCCTCATAAAAAGAGAAGCCGTTGGGGTCATTCAGCCAGCCAACCCGAGCAGAGAAATGGAAATCCGGTCTCTCTTCTGTGCCTATTTTTTTCTCGTAAGTTTCTTCATATTTCCGCGCTTCACGTAATGTCTGACTTGTCATAAAAATGCTCCTATTTCTAATATTTTCGTTCAGGCACACTCTTCAACAGAAGGTGTGCCCGGATATTGTTTTGATTACTCTGTTTTTTCCGCTTCTGTATAACGGTCATATGCCGCCTGGTATACTCCCAGCAGTTCTTCCATACCGCATGTTTCTTTCAGCTTGGCAACATAGCTCTCCCATTCATCATCTGTGGGACCGCCCTCTTTCAGCCATAAACCTTCCTGTTCAGATACGGTATTTTCAAAATCTGTCTTATACTGGTCAATAATGTCAAGCTCTTCTTCTGTGTATACACAGTCTACCGGATAAGTGATCGCATTGTCCACATAGGGCATCCAGAAGTCGTTCAGATCGGTCAGTCTTTCGATTGCACGATCCTCCATCTTAAATGTTGTGCTGTAGTAATCACTGAGGATCAGCTTCGGTCCGTACACTTCGTATTCGCCCTTTAATTCTCCTGCGCTCTTGCCGAACTTTTCTTTTGCCTCATCGTCTGTAATACTCTGCCATACTCCGTCTTTATCCTGTTCTGTGAAATAAGTTCCGATCGGTCCATACTGCAGCTGCATTACATTTTCCGGAGCATACCACTGGTCAAAGAACTTCAGCAGATTAGCCGGGCTGTCACATTCACTTGTAATGCTTAAATTACCGCTGTTCGTTGCACCGCCTGTACGTACCGTAACATTATGTGTTCCGTCAGGACCATCCAGGATCGGAAGGAATACATAATCGTCTGCATACTCTCCCATCAGTTCTTCAATATACCACCATGTAGATACACCTACATATCCCTGGGAGCATTTGGAGATCAGCTGGGTATCACTCTGGCTGAACATCTCCATATCCATCAGGCCTTCTGCATACCAGTCATGGAAATAGGTAAGAGCCTTACGGTAATTGTCAGATGCACATACAAATTCCACTTTTCCATCCGGGTTCAGCACCAGGTCATTGATCACATCGTTGGGCCAGTTTGTGAAACCAAATCCGGCATAGAAAATGTTCTGTCCCCAGCACCACTGATCAAAACCGGTACTCATCGGAATGGTGCTTCCCGCATCATTTCCATAATATTTCGCACTCATATCATTTTCTTTGAACGCAACCAGTGCTTCATGCAGCTCATCCAGTGTAGTCGGCACTTCCATTCCCAGTTCATCCAGCCATGCCTTATTGATCATACTGAACTGCGGAATCGTATAAATGCTGTAATCATTCTCAGCTCCGATACCTGCTGTTCCCATCTTTTCTCCGGCAGGAAGACCATAAATGCATCCGTCGCTCATGGTAATCGCACTCTTGATGTCCGGATTTTCTTCCAGTATCTTGCTCAGATTCGGCATATATTCTTCTGTCAGATAAGGAGTCAGATCAATAAATGTTCCGTCACTTCCGTAGTTCGTCAGATCATAGTTATTAAAACCGACACCCATGAACGCATCCGGAAGTTCCCCGCCTGCGATCCGGACATTCACCTGTTCACCCAGTGAGTCGCTCATGACATTCCAGTTAATCTTAATTCCTGCATCTTCCTGAAGTTTATTTAAAACTTCATTCTTTTCATATCCCTTGCTCAGGGCACTGATGCCTCCCATAATATCAAATTCTGTCTGAGAAGTATCTGTATTGGCCACGCCGGGTTCTGCCTTTTCTTTTTCTTTTCCGCCGCATGCAGTCATACATACTGCAAGCCCTGCCGTGGCTGCACAGAAGAACACTTTTTTCCATAAATTCATATTTCTCATCTCAATTTCCCTTTCTTAAAATCATTAACCTTTTACCGCACCTGTCATAAATCCTTTTTCAAAATACTTCTGTACAAACGGATAAATAACCAGCATTGGTGCAGCCGCTACAATAATAGATGAAAACTTGATCATTTCTGTCAGTTTGTTCAATTCCGCATAGCCGCCGGAAATCGTACTTGCCTGGCTGGCGCTTGCAGAACTCTTGATCAGGATATTTCTCAATACCAGCGGCAGAGGTGCTTTTTCCTGTCCCGGCAGATAGATCAATGCCGTAAACCAGTCATTCCAGTAAGCAACCATACTGAACACTACCATAACCGCCATAATGGCACGGCTCAGCGGAACAACAATTTTGATAAAGGTCGTCCATTTGGATGCACCGTCTATCTCAGCAGCCTCTATCATTTCCCTTGGAATGCTGTGCTCAAAGAAGTTGCGGACAATGATCATATTGCCGACTGCAACACCGCCCGGAAGAAACAGTGCCCACATACTGTCAATCAGCCCCGTCTGTTTTACAATTAAGTAGGTGGGGATCAGACCGCCGCCAAAATACATGGTAATAATGAAGAAAATGCTAAGGAATTTTCTTCCCGGCAGTTCCTTGATACTCAGGGGATATGCCGTCAGATATACCATCACAACAGAAAAAACTGTTCCGATCACCGTGTACTTAATACTGTTGAGATAACCGGTAGCTATGCTGTGATCCGCAAATACCGCTTTATAGCCGTCCAGAGTGAATCCGCTGGGGAACAGGAATGTCTTTCCCGCATACACATCATACGGATTGGATACGGAAGCAATCAGCACATAATACAGCGGATATGCAACCAAAAGTACAATAAAAAGGCAAATCGCTACCAGAATGATATCGCTGGTTCTGTCCGATAAGCCCCGCAGCTGTCCTGCCTGTCTTTTCTTTCCCATCCTGCACCTCCTATACAAAGCTTACATCTTCAGAAATCTTGCTGGTTATCTTGTTTACAACGATCAGCAGTACGACATTGACAACGGTATTAAACAGACCTACAGCTGTGGAATAACTGTATTTTGCGTTTTCAATACCCTGCTGATATACATATACCGCTATCACATCACTGGTGGCCTTATTCAGGTCTGTCTGAAGCAGAAATACTTTTTCAAATCCTACGTTCATTAAGCTGCTGGCGCTCATGATCAGCATCAATACAATCTGCGGAACCAGTTCCGGCAGATCGATGAAACGGATTCTCTGGAACATAGATGCCCCGTCTATTCTTGCTGCTTCATAATGAGACGCATCAATATTTGCCAGAGTCGCCATGTAAACAATGATGCCCCATCCTGCATCCTGCCAGATCCCGGACGCAATGTAGATCGTACGGAAAGCAGACGCTTCCGAAAGAAAATCAATATGCGTGCCTGCGATCAGGTTGATCAGACCGCCCGAAGGACTTAAGAAGACACGAAGCATACCGCAGACAACCATGATAGAAATAAAATGCGGTGCGTACAGGATCGTCTGTACTGTCCTCTTAAACTTATTAAACCTTAGCTGATTGATCATCAGTGCCAGAATAATAGGAATCGGGAAACTCCACAATAAGCCGTAAAAGCTGAGCAGCACCGTATTCTTAATCATACGAACGCAGTTCGGTGAACTGAAGAATCGTTCGAACCACTTTAATCCGACCCATTCACTCCCGAACATACCGCGGCTTGCTTTGTAATCGCGAAATGCGATCTGAATGCCATACATCGGTATGTACTTATAGATAACTGTCAATATAACAGGAATCAAAAGCATCACGTACAACTGCCAATATGCACCCATCCGCTTTAATACCGGCTTCTCTCCGGTTGGTTTCACCGGATTTGCTGTTTTTCTGCCCATATTATCTCTCCTCCCTTTTCTGAACCGGAAACAATGTACTCCATTTGATCCGGCATTTTTCTTTGGCAGCGGATCGGCCGCACCCATCTGCCCAGCGTTTTCCAATCATGATTTTCGTGAAACGTTATTTCATCGCTGGTATTAAAATATCACTATGTAAAGTTTGCGTCAAGTGATTTACTCTCTTTTTTGGGATATATCTACAACTTTATTTGATTTCCACAAATATAAAATAATGATTTTGTATATTATCTCCTCATGAATCGTTTCATGAAATTATATGAACTTTTACTTTACAAACACGCAAAACAGTACTATAATAAGTTCATGAACAGGAAGAGAGGTGTTCACGATGAGAAATAAAAAGTCCGCTCCTACCATGAAGGATGTAGCTCTGGAAGCCGGTGTCGCATTGGGCACCGTATCCAAAGTCATTAATGGATTGCCCGTAGGAGAAGCCTATCGGATTCGTGTGGAAGAGGCAATCCGGAAATTAGATTATCATGTCAACAGCTATGCCCAGGGATTGAAAGCCAGCAAAACATATACGGTTGCACTGCTCATTCCCAATACATACCACCCATATTTCTCCAGGCTCGCATACCAGATCAACCTTTCTCTTTTAAAAAGAAATTACCGGATGCTGCTTTGTTCCACTGATTATGACCCCGGTCTGGAGCAGGAATATATCACAATGCTGCAGCAGAATAAAGTAGATGGAATCATTGGACTGACCTACAATCCCAATTTATATATTGAAGAATCGATTGCCTTTGTTTCCATTGACCGTCCTTTAGGGCCGCATATCCCCTGCATTGCCAGTGATAACTTTGCCGGAGGACAGATGGCTGCCGAAAAACTGGCCGACCTGGGATGTAAAAATGTTGCCTTTCTTCGGATCGGCTCTTCGCTTAACAATGAGCCAAATAAAAGGAAGGCCGGTTTTGAAAACGGATGTCTTGCAAGGAATCTTCCATATACCTTAAAGATCCTGCAGGACGGGGATTCTGTATATGAATTTGAGGATTTCCTGAGAGAACATATGCATAATGGAAAACTGGATTTTGACGGTCTTTTCTGCGTTACAGACCGGACGGTTTATGACGTGCGCAAAATTTTGAAAAAGATGGGTGTCAGAGTTCCGGAAGATGTACAGCTCATTGGATTTGACGGTATCCGGTCTTTCGGCGACGGGGATTATATCTGTTCTACCATTGTACAGCCGGTTGCGGATATTGCGGAAATGTGCGTGGAACTTTTACTTCAGGAAAACATGAATATGAAACCCCCTCTTGTGTGCCTTCCTGTCACATATCAGTATGGCGGCACCACAAGAGAATAACAGACAGAACGAAGGAGGGATTCCATGAAAAACTGGTGGTACTATCACAAATGGTATGTTATCTGCGGCGTTCTTCTCCTCTTTATCTTTGTGGAGCGCATAGGCAGTGCCCTGGGATGGTTTCAGAAATCTCCGGATATTCAAATCGCTTATGTGGGAGAAGCACCTTTGCCGGAAGACACTGTGATCGCCCTGGAGAAAGCCTTCTCCTCCTTCGCAGGAGATTATAATCAGGACGGTGAAATACTGGTGCAGGTTCATCAGTTTGCCAGCGGTAATCCGGAAAATGCGGATGCCGAAACGACTCAATACCGGCAGGCATCCGAGATTGCTCTGATCGGTGATATCAATGACTGCGAGAGTTACTTTTTTCTCATGGAGCATCCCGAGGATTTCCAAAAAAACTTTCAAATTCTGGCGATGCCCGACGGAAGCTGTCCGGATGTTTCCGATCTGTCTGCAGATGATAAAATATTTCAGTGGAATTCCTGCCCTCTTTTATCCGAAATGGATCTTGGCAGCTATACCACCGTATTGCTTGGACAGCCCTCTTCCGGCATGAATCAGGATATCTTATCACCACTCTATCTTGGAAGGCGCTGTTTTTACAACGAAAAACGCTGCGACCACACAGAGGAATGCGACCGGCTCTGGGATACCCTGAAAGGAGGACTGAAATGAAAAAGAAAAAACTGCTGCTGTCTATTGCCTGCCTCTCACTGTTTCTGTCCGGATGTTCTGCTCCACCGCAGACCACGACAGACGGAAAAGAATGGCAGGAGAGCTGGACTGCAATCGGAGGCAATATCGGCATCGATGCTCCGGGTCAGCTCACACTTCTGGACGTGAAAGAAGAGCTGGCTGCCGACGGACTGTATTATGCCACATGGGTGGACGGCAATTCTGTCCCCTATGAAAACAGCGATGGCGACACGGTAGATCTATATGATGCCCAGCTGTATTTTCTGGCAAGCGAGACGACCAGTGAGAAAAGCGCTCAGGAAAACTGCAGCACCTGGCTTGCCGCCGCAAAGGCGACCTACGATGTCCTGTCAGAGACTGCCATTACCTGCAACGGACAGCCCTACACGCTGATCACATACAACTGTGTCGGAGAAGACACCCCCTATGACCACGGGGTATCTGCATTCGGAACCTGCGGTGTCAATGCCGTCTGCATAGAGCTTACCTGTCTTGAGAATTATAAAGAAGATTTATCATCCCTGTTAACCCGTTTTTTAGATGGCTGTCACTTCAGCGCAGATTAGGAGCATTTCATGAGTTACTTATTTCGCCCGAATTATGGTTCTTCAAACGGAAAACGTCTGACCGGTTTTCCCCGATATACAGAAGTGCTGAAACGGAACTTCAAAAACTTCATGTTCACAAATTTACTGACACTGGTTGGGTTTCTTCCTTTTGGAATCGGTGTTGCCCTGTCAATCCTCTCTTCCAGTGTGCTGGTACTGATCCCCGCCTGCATCATCGGCGGCATCTTTGCCGGCCCCGCCCTCTCCTGTATGTATGACGCTGTCATGCGCAGTCTTCGGGACGTATCCGGAAAACCCTGGGAGACCTATAAACACACCTGGAAGCAGAACTGGCGCCAGTCTCTCCTGCCCGGTATCGTGTTCTGCCTGATGCTTGGCTTCTACATTTTTATGGCCATGCTTTTCTGGTGGTCTTCACGCTTTCCAGGCTGGGGAACCATTGCACTTTATGTATTCAGCCTGCTGCTGTTTACCATGTTCTTTTCCATCTGCTGGCCCCAGATTGCCTTATTTGAGCAGCCGCTTCGCCAGTGTGCCCAAAACTGTATCCTGTTTCTTCTTCGTTTTTTCCCGAAAACCCTGGGCATTACTCTGCTGCAGCTCATTTACTGGGCTGTCATGGTTCTCTTTCTTCCATGGTCGGTCATGCTGATGCCCCTTACGGGTTTCTGGTTTATACTCTATACTGCTAATTTTTTAATCTATGACACCTTAAATCACAGCTTCCGGATTGAAGAGCAGATCGCCAGTGTTTTCCCTGAACAGGCTGCTTTTTATGAGGATGATGAAGCCTGGCTGAAACGGAAACAGGAGGAAAAAAATGCATCCGACAACTCAAATCGCTAAAAACCACATTCTTATTTCCCGCTCTCTGTTTCACGAGGCCATGCGTGTATCAGAAAGCAAGGCATATAAAAAGTCCGTACAGAAAATTGCACTGATTCTGATCGCACTTTACCTGGCAGTGGCTGCCTGGCTTTGGTACACCGGAGGTTCCCTGTTCTTTCTCCTTGGAGAATCTGTTTTCCTGGGCGCACTGCTTTTCTGGCTGATGGTAATGCTCCCCAACACCAGACGAAACAGCAAATACAAAGCCATGGTCCAGGGGAGTGACAGTCTCCCCGAACGAACCGTTGTTTTTTACCAGGATCGATTGTCAGTGACCTCAAACACAGGAAAAATCACCTGGATTCCATACAGCGATGTAGCCGGCTGGCTGGAAACCAAAAACCTGTATCTTCTGAACTGCCGGAATAACATCAGCGTTCTTCTGGATAAAAAGGGATTTGTGGAAGGTGATTTTAAAACTGTAAAATCATTCGTTTTTGATGGTCCTGCCATTTCTGATCGTATCAACTAAAAGGAGGCCTTTATGAAAGTATTTGTCTACAGCTACCGGGATTTTGGAATCTTGGCACCCTGTATGGAGAGTCCGACATGATCTCTCTTCATATGCCGCTGACAGAAGAGAACTTCCATATGATCAATGCACAGTCCATTGCCAGAACGAAAGATCAGGTGGTCATCATCAACACGGCAAGAGGCGGCCTCATTGACACCAAAGCTCTCATCGATGGAATTGAATCCGGAAAAATCGGAGCTGCCGGACTGGATGTCATTGAAAATGAATTCAGCATGGCAGCTAAGGTAGTCTTCTCCATGGGTATCCCTTTTCGACCGGAATCACCCGGGGATTCAGCGCTTTCACCCCTTCTTCTCCCAGAATATCACGAAGGACCGTCACATATTCCTCAAAAGTCAGGCTGCCGTCCGGTGTCAGCAGTTCAAAATCCGTGGCATATACATTCACAAAAAGTCCGGTCTCTTTTAGTCCGTTCCTGAGATAGAACCTTTTTCTCCGCTTCCGCTCTTCTGCGTTTTCCGCCCGGGGATCCTGTTTTTCGATCTCAAATATATATTTCTTCCCTGCAAATTTTTCCAGAAGGCATCGAATCGCCCGTCCCCCAAAGCCGCCGCTCCGTAGGTCTGGAGAAATGGCGAAATAATCCAGAAGGGCAAGCTCCTCATCCAGCATGTTGAATGCCAGACCCACAAAACAATCCTCCTCTGTCACTGCCAGAAGTTCCATTTTCCCTTCCCCGGCCAGACGTTCCATCAGTTCCCGGGGCTTTTTTTCCTTCTCCGGAAATGCTGCTTCATATAACGCAAACGCCTGCTGGCGGAAAGCTTTTCCTTCCGCCAGAATATCTTTGAATTCCATCAATGTTACAGCTCCATATGGATGGCACCGTACTTGCGTATACTCATCTTATACACGCACTTGTCATCCAGTTTTTCTTCCATATATTTTGTAAATCCTGCCGTCTCCTCTTTGGGAAGGATCACCATGATCACCCCTGCAAATCCGCCGCCGTGGATCCGGTATGCCGTGCGGGGCATGCCCTTCAGATACAACTCTGTCAGTGCCAGCGCAATGCAGATAGCCTGCTCAGAAGCAGTCTCGATGCAGTAGCAGTTCTGCAGCCATTTCCAGGAGGAATCTCCGGACTCACAGATCATCTTCAGGAAATCATCATATCTCTTCTCTTTCAAAGCTGCTACTTCCGCATCCACACGTTTGTTTTCATTATAAAAATGCAGGGCACGAAGCACACACCGGTCTCCCAGTGCTTTTCTGACCTGAGGGATTCTGGACATAAATTCCTCCTCGTCCACCTCAGCCAGTACTTCTTTTCCGAAAAATGCTGCTGTCTTTTTCATCTCTACCGGAACAGCCGAGTACTCATCACTCATATTGGCATGTCCCTTACCAGTATTCACGATCAGCAGATCGCATCCGATCTCGTCCAGGCTGAAATCGATCTTCTCCACCTTCGGATTTTCACAGTCCTTAAAATCAATGGTCACGATTCCGCCGCTGGCGCAGGCCATCTGATCCAGAAGTCCCGAAGCCTTGTTCCAGTATTTGTTCTCCGCATATCTTCCTGCATGTGCATAGTTTGTCACTGTCATCTTATTTTCATTAAAGAAATAATTTAAAATGCTGCAGATCAGCATCTCGAACGAAGCAGAGGAGCTGACCCCTGCCGCACTGATCACGGTGCTGGTGGTAAAGGCATCAAATCCGCCGATCTGAAAACCTCTTTCCTGAAATCCTGCCAGAAGCCCTTTGATAAGAGGAACGGTTCCGGTAGTCTTTTCCGTAGGTTCCAGATGATCAAGATCAATGGTGAAATCCTGATGGAAAGTCTCACTGACGATACGGATTTCATTTTTCCCATTTTTTCTGGCCGCACAGATACAGTCCTGATTCACACTTCCTGCCAGCACTTTCCCGTGATTGTGGTCTGTGTGGTTTCCGCCGATCTCAGTACGTCCCGGAGAAGAAAACAGTTCAAATTCCTCATCACCGAAATTCTTCACAAATCCATCTGCCAGATAACGGTAGCGCTCCAGATTTTCCTCCACATTACCCTCTCCGTACAAATCTAAAAATAACTTTCGTGTACTGTCTTTTTCCAGTATTTCCTTCATATTCTGACGCTTCATAAAACGATCCCCCTGCATCTTCTGATTTACATTCATGTTACTTTCAATTATAATGATTCTGCCGCAAAAACTCAACCCTAATTGCCAAACATAAGACAATCGGACAGAATTATCAAAGGAACATCGAATGACAGAAAAAAAAGATAAAAAAGAAACACGCAGAAAAAAAACGACCCGATCCATATCCCGCAGACAGCAGGTACAGCATCAGAAAATCATCATCGGCTGCATTGCCGCCGCCCTGATCGTTCTTTTCAGTACGCTTTTCTTCCTGCCCCGGCTTACCGCCGGGAAAGCTAAGGGCACCCTTACAGGCGTCAATGAGGATGTCCTGCAGTACCAGTCCCGGATGGAAGCCTGGTGCCGGGAATACGACATATCCCAGTACTCCACGCTCCTCCTGGCCATGATGCAGCAGGAAAGCTCCGGTCAGGGCACCGATGTGATGCAGTGCTCGGAAAGCCCCTTTAACACCATGTACAGCAATGAACCGGGCAGCATAGCCGATGCGGATTATTCCATCCAGGTGGGTGTCCAGACCTTTGCATATTGTCTGGAACTGGCCGGATGCAGCAGCATTTCCGATACAGACCGTTTGAAGCTTGCCATCCAGGAATATAACTTCGGTAATCATTATGCCGAATGGGCCCTGGAATCCTACGGAGGATACTCTGCAGAAAATGCGGCTGAATATTCAGAAATGATGAAAGCCCAGCTTGGCTGGGCTTCCTACGGTGATCCGGAATATGTAGATCACGTTCTTCAATATATTTCCTTCTGACTTATTTTGCAGTCACTGCTTTATATGCCTCTTCCAGGTAAGGATTGGACGCAGAAGCAAAATGTCCGTCTGCCATCTCTGCAAATGCAGGATCGATGGGCATTTTACCAAGTACCTTCACACCCATTTCTTCCGCAATCTCATCAATGTGGCTTTCTCCGAATACGGCGATCTCTTTTCCGCAGTCCGGACATTTCAGATAGCTGTAATTTTCTACGATTCCATAGACCGGAATATTCATGGTCTTTGCCATATTGTAGGCCTTTTTCACGATCATCTTCACCAGATCCTGCGGGGAAGAAACGATCACGATTCCATCCACCGGAAGGGACTGGAACACCGTCAGAGGTACGTCTCCTGTTCCCGGCGGCATATCCACCAGAAGATAATCCAGTTCTCCCCAGATCACGTCACTCCAGAACTGCTTCACCATTCCTGCAATGACCGGTCCTCTCCAGATCACCGGTGCTTCCTCGTCCGGCATCATCAGATTGATGGAGATCACTTTGATATCATTTTCTGTCAGCATGGGGTAAACACCCTCATCGTCTGCCATAGCCGGTCCCTTCAGTCCATACATTTTCGGAATGGAAGGACCTGTGATATCCGCATCAAGAATTCCTACCCGGTATCCCTTTGACACCAGCAGGTTGGCAAGGGAAGCCGTTACCATAGATTTTCCTACGCCGCCTTTTCCGCTGACCACGCCGATCACATGCTTAATATCGGAATACTGGTTCATTTCCACCTGAAAACTCTGGGGCTGCTGCTTGCTGGGACAACCCTCACAGCTTTCTCTGCTGCAGGAAGATGCACTGCTGCATGATGATTTTTCTGACATAATTCTAAACCTCTTTTCTACTGTTTTACGTATCCGGTGAGCTTTCAGCCGGGGAGTCCCCCGCTGAAAGCCTGGCCTCCGGCGAATCGCACAGGCGCACAGATGAAAGCTCCTTCGGAGCGTGCGCCTTGCGGCAAGTACGCCGGTGGCGTACTTGAATCCATTGTATAGCATTCTCTTTCCCTTTGCAAGGTCTTTTCCCATACCGAAAACTACATCTGAAAAGCCAAGCCGATCAGCGCTCCTGCAAGAAGCCATACGGCAGGATGCAGCTTTTTCAGCTTCTTCAGATTCATGCCCGCAAAAAACAGTGCACACAGGATCAGTGAAAATACCGGAAAGCGATAGCTCCCATCTGCCGCCACGAACAGAGACGTCTCAAAAATTCCCATGACCGCCATGGCGATCAGTCCGGTCACCGCCGGGCGAATCGCCCAGAATGCCGCTTTCACATAAGGATTTTGATTAAAATTCTCCAGAAGCTTGGCGATCAGAACGATCACGATCAGGCTGGGCAGCACCAGAGAAAGTGTGGCCGCCAGACCACCGGGATAACCGGCTGCGTGATATCCTGCATAAGTTGCCATATTGATTCCAATGGGGCCCGGTGTACTCTCACTGACCGCCAGCATGCTGGCCACATCCGCTCTGCTGTACCAGTCATGACGGGAGGGCAGATCCATCAGAAACGGAATCGTGGCGGGACCGCCGCCCACGGCAAAAAGCCCGATCTGAAAAAACTCCACAAAAAGCTGTACATATACATTGCTCATTCCTGTAACCTCCCTGCCTTCTGTAACATGATTCCGAGAATTCCTGCAGCGATCACCAGCAGAACAGACGGTACCGACGTGAACACTGCCAGCAGAAATGTTACCACTCCGATCACTACGCAGAGAGGGCTAACAAAGCTTTTCTTCGCCAGAGTGATCACCGTATTCAGCATCAGGGCACAGACCACCACCTTCACTCCTGCAATGGCATGAGCCACGATACGGTTACTCATAAACTGATCCAGAAACATAGCCAGGATCGATACGATGATCAGAGAAGGGCTGATCATTCCCAGTGTAGAAAACAGTGCCCCCGGAATTCCTTTTCTCTTAAAACCCACAAAAGTTGCTACGTTGACAGCAATGATTCCCGGCGTACACTGTCCGATGGCATAATAGTCCAGAAGTTCATCCTCCGTGACCCAGTGCTTCTTTTCTTCCAGCTCATATTTCAGCATGGGAAGCATGGTCAGGCCGCCTCCAAAGGTCAGGCCGCCGATCCGGAAAAATGCAAGATACAATTCTATCAGATCTTTCATACACAGTTCTCCTGTCTTTTTGTCGAATACTCATATAATTCCCATATGTTTATACCCAACAAACCCGTTGCTGTCAAGGGATTTCCATTATCCCTTTCTCCTCTGATACCCAAGGACGGCTCCGCAGACTCCGATTGCCAGGAAACACCATATCATCCACACTTCAGGTTCGGATGCATCTCCGGTTTTTGGAGCAGACGTTTTGCCGGATACTCCGGATGTTACGGAAATACCGCTGCTGCCTCCGGATCCGGAAACAGCAGTTCCTGAACTGCCTGATCTGACCACACTGCCTCCGCCTGTGCTCACTCCGCTTCCCGCAGAGATCCCGCCGCTTACGGCTGTTCCGGACCCGGCAACC
The DNA here is from genome assembly GCA_016297895.1 of Marvinbryantia sp. Taxonomy (GTDB): domain Bacteria; phylum Bacillota; class Clostridia; order Lachnospirales; family Lachnospiraceae; genus Marvinbryantia. The sequence goes on along the minus strand of JAEDFS010000004.1, from coordinate 2,271 downwards.
GTTTCTTTTTCTGTATCCGGTGTCTCTGTCGGCGTCTCTGTTGTTTTCTCCGTTGGTGTCTCTGTTGGCTTCTCTGTCGTTTTCTCCGTTGGTGTCTCTGTTGGCTTCTCTGTCGTTTTCTCCGTTGGTGTCTCTGTTGACTTCTCTGTCGTTTTCTCCGTTGGTGTCTCTGTTGACTTCTCTGTCGTTTTCTCCGTTGGTGTCTCTATCGGCTTCTCTGTTTCCTCCATCGCCCCGAAAGAACTGCTGTCATTGCTCAGATTTCCGATTCCATCGGTCAATCCATCCCATTCTCCAGCCATACCGTTATCCGGTATTTTAGCCGCCAGAAATGTGATCGTCATATTTCCGGACACCGGCAAATAATCAGAAAAAGTCTCTCCCGGATAAAACGTCCAATACAAAGTCAGGGTCTCCCCTTCCATTCCGCTCAGAGTCATATCCGCCGGAAGAGCCATTCCCCCTTCACTGTCAGACCAGTACAGGGTACCTGTCACTTTTTCTCCATTCACTCCTGCTGCACTTTCCGGAATCTTCAGGTCCGACAGCAAAACTCCGCTTTCTGCCTTCTGATTCTCCACCTGATACTCCGGAACCGCCTGTATGATGGGGAAGGTCACCGTTTTGCTTCCTGTACAGATTCCAAATCCGGTAGCCGTGATCACCAGCTCTGCCGTTCCTGCGTGAACATTATTGTAATATGCAACATCATAATCAAAACCCTTCATCAGCAGACAGGAGCCTGCCCATACCAGAATCTCCGGTGTATGTGCTGTTCCGTTATATACCTGCTCTGCAGGGTCCATCCATTCGATCACTGCATCATTTAAGTCCATAGATACAGGCATCGTCCCATCTTCGATCAGCTCTTCCTCTGGCAAGCTGTCCATTTCCAGGCTGTCCGAGATCAGACTGTCTGCCGCAAACGCTTCTTTCGGTTCCGGAAACACCAAAACCTCACCCTCTGTGCTTAACATTCCTTCTCCTTCTTCAATCAGACTCTCTGCTGCGTCCCCCTCGCCCTGATGGATCAGAAGTCTGCCTCCTTCTCTTCCAAGGATCAGCAGTCCATCTTTTTCCACGCAAAACATCGGGCCGGAAAACCCGTCTGAGCGAAAGATCGTGATCTCGATTCCTTCCGCAGGAACCAGTGCCACTGTTTTCCCGGAAGGAACACGAATCGTCTCTGTCAGACTGATATTCTGGCTGAGTGTGATCGTCACCTCCGCTTCTGAGTCAATTGCTTCCTGTATCAGCTCACCATCTGATTTCTGTGCCTCGTACGTATTCTGTTCCACTCCGGCAAGATCAGTGTAACCGTCCGTACTCTGTTCCGCTCCGGCAAAATCAGTGTAACCGTCCGGACTCTGTTCCGCTCCGGCAAAATCTGAAACTCCATCCAAAGTATCCTCCAATGGTGCCAGGTTTTCAATCAGAATCTCCTCTGTTTCCTCAGAGACCGACAGGTTTTCCTCCCACTCCACCTGTTCCGTCAGGAGAATTTCCTCCTCCATGTTATCTTCTGCATAACTTTTTGCTCCGCTCAGGATGATGCACAATCCCCACAGCATCATACCAGATCCGAGCACCACATTCTTCCTGCTCATGTTCCTGCCTGTTCTGTTGCTTCTTCTGCTGTTTATCTTTTGTCTCATACTCACATTCTTCCCTTTCTATTTTGGAGTTTCTGTATCAACCATATTATTATTGTACCATGCTGTCCCGCCTCAGGTGTCCCGTTTTTTGTTTCGACACGAAATTTTTCTAACTAAAAACCGGCTCTGTTTTATCTCCGTCGGGGGGACTCCCAACGCTTTTTAGGCCATGGCAGAATTTTACCCTCCCACGGCCTAAATTTCTTTGGAAAAATTCCAATGCTCCACTCGTTTTTCTCTATACAAAATAAGTTTACTGTACGACCCAGGATTTTGCCGATTTTGAGTATCCTGTCGGGTATTTTTTTCCACAGAGACCTAAAAAGACCGATTTTTTCAATACTTCCCTCTCTTTTGTAATCTGGTCAACAATTTTTCCTGTATAGACCCAGTGGACCATGAAAAAATCCAGGATTGACCCCGCCACCGATATATATTTCTTGCTCACCGCCTGGAGCGGCGGGAGTCATCTTCCATCTGATATAAAAAACGACGCAAAGCAGATGATATTTCACCTGTTTTGCATCGTCCTTTTTTACCTTATTCTGCCGCACTCTCCACTTATTCTTTCACAGCACAGCTGTCGATCACCTGACGGATGTCCATCATTTCCAGA
>JAEDFS010000063.1 GCA_016297895.1 Marvinbryantia sp. | reverse complement strand
TATTATACACGATAAAGAGACTGGCAGCAACTGTCTCCCTGTCTTCTCTCAGAAGAAATTCGCAAGACGTCCATTCCTGTCTGCCAGATGATTGTACACAAGAATGTGATAAGCGTTCAGCAATTCTTCATTGATATTCTTCCTCTCTTCCATGCGATACCGGTTTCCGTCCTGATCCATGATCATATTGGCTGTGATTGCCGGAATCTGCTGTCTGAGTTCAGAAAGAAAGGTCTGATAACCGGTCATTGGGATACCTGCCTTTTCAAAGAGGAGCGTACTCAGATAGTTCACACTGATCGCATCCACCGTTTCCTCTTCTATATCAAAATTTGCCCACATGACAAACGGAACCACATAGTTATCAAAATACACCTCATCTGATCCATCTCTTGACAATCCCAGAATCTTCAATATTGTATTGGTAATATAGTCAGAAGGCTGATGGTCTCCGAACATCAGAATGATCGTATCTTCTTTCTGGTTTTCGAAATAGCGAACCAGCTGTTCAAATGCCTGATCCGTTTCTTTCATCAGTGTGAGATATTTTTCTGCTGCGCGGACACTGGTAGTCTTATTTTCCAACTGGGGAAGGAACACCGATTCCTCGAAGCCTTCCACATCTTTGCTGTATCCCCCGTGATTCTGCATGGTTACTTCAAAAGTAAAAATCCGTTCATCCTCTTCTTTTTCCTCATATTGCCGGATGATCTTCTCAAAAGCAGACTGATCGCTGATATAATTGCGGATCAGAACCGGATCTTCAAAATCATCTTTAAATGTGGCGGTGTCAAATCCAAGCCATGGGTAGACCTTATCTCTTGCCCATCCTGTCTTATAATATGGATGGATCGCATGGGTCGTATATCCAAGTTCCTTCATGCAAGAGGCCAGAGACGGCATTTCACCCTTAATATACTGCTGATAGGGCACGCTTCCTGCCGGCATGAATGCCATGCTGTCTCCGGTCAGGAATTCATACTCGCTGTTGGCTGTATTTCCACCCTTTACGGATACATAACAGTTTCCTTTCACGGTATTCTCTTCCATCGAACGGATAAAAGGCAGATAATCCGGATCGGATTCAAAGTCACCAAACACCGAAAGATCAGAAAAGGCCTCATTCATGATCACGATCACATTGGGAAGCTTCTGATTTTTATCTTTGTTCCCGGCCAGTGTCTCCTCTCCGTCTCCGATATAATCTGAGGCAATCTCTTCGGCTGCCTCCCCTGAATATCCATCCGGTTTCTCAACCTTCAGATATTTGAGAATTCCAAGGAATCCGCCTGCAAGCCCGTTATTTCTGTACAGAACATTTGGTGTAAAAAGTGTGGTATCCAGTCCGAAAAGAGAAACAGCCTCCTCCGTACCAATACCTTTTACGCAGCCGACCAGGCATACGATTGAAAGAATTCCAACCGCCAGCCGCTTTTTTAAGCTTCTCACGCTCAGAGAAGTTCTGCTTCCTGCGAACATGATCAGGAAAAATCCGAAAAGCACCAGAAGCAGCCTTGGAGTGATCACAAACTCATAATTGCCGGCTACCGAAGCAGCTGTCCTGAGAGAATAGAGATCCCAGGGCACAATAGGCGAAGAACGGAAATCTACCACAAAATAATTTGCAAGCCCAAAAAGCATGGGCAAGGCTGTGCCAAGCACACAGCCCCGCCCGGAATTTCCCGTCAGAAAAATACAGACGGCATATAACAATTCATAAAATAACAGATTCAAAAGAAAGACCGGCACTGACAGATCCCAGGGCACATGGGTATAACACTCCGTACAGCAAAGCACTGCCACCGGGAGCAGAAGAATCAGAACCAGATTCCATCTCTTTGACGTAATCTTTTTCTTCCAGATTTTTTTCATTGCTGTTTCCTCACCGCCTGCTTATTTATCTGCATGTACATGCGTGTGGGTAAACAGATGATCCTGACAGTATTCATAGTTGCCGTCACATTTGGAACAGAACCGAAACTCCAGATGATCTCCATCCAGCTCTGTCCTGCCGCACACTGCACACTTATGCCTTGTGATCGTACCACCTTGGGTGGTCTGTGTCTTTGTCTGATTGACCGCTTTTTTAAATTCCCGTTTACGCATATGTTCTTTCGGAGAATACTGCTTCACATTTCTGGTAGCAAAGAAAAATACAATGAAATTCAGCAGCGAAGCAATGATCGCTACTTTTCCTACCCATCCGCTGGTCACAAAGGAAAGCAGGATAAATGCCCCGTAAAAGATTCCAAGCCACTTCATCTTCAGCGGTATGAAGAAATACAGCAGCACCTGGGCATCCGGGTAGCTGGCAGCAAAAGCCAGGAAAATGGACATATTAATATAATAGGTGCTGAACAGAGAAGTTCCAAAGATACCGAAGATCGTATTGGTTCCGATAATAAAATACAGAATAAAGGAACCAAGAACCGTAAACAGGATCCCTGAAAAAATATACACGTTATATCGGAAAGCTCCCCATTTCTGTTCCAGCGCCGATCCTACCGAAAAATAGAAAAACAGCATGATGATCGTAAAAATATCCAGGCTGCCCGGTGGAACAATGATCCAGGAAACAATTCTCCACACCTGTCCTCTCAGAATATAATAAGGCTCCAGAACCAGATAATTCAACATCTGGGGCGTCAGATATGACATCAGATAACCTGCCGCATACAGTGCGATAATATAGGCAGACAGATTCCGGATGGCATATTTTCCAAACTTCCGTTCCATCTTGTTTAAAAATTTCATTGCGACTCCTTTTCTTTCCATGATTTCTATCTGTATCCATTACGGCAACCTGCCGCTTTTCACTGCCTTTAAGTATATTATCTTCCAATTTTTTTGTCAATGAAAGCAAAAAACTTTACAATCTTTTCACATTTTACTATAATGGATAATTATGATTCCGGGACAAAAGTCCCCGACTACGATGTGCACACAGGAGGTACCATACTATGTCCGGTTCTACATTCGGCAAATATTTTCAGATCACGACCTGGGGAGAATCCCATGGGAAAGCACTTGGCGTGGTAGTAGACGGCTGTCCCGCCGGTCTTGTGCTTTCAGAAGCTGATATTCAGCAGCATCTTAACCGCAGAAAACCCGGTCAGAACAGATTTTCGACCCCAAGGAAAGAGGATGACAGCGTAGAGATCCTCTCCGGTATTTTTGAAGGAAAAACTACCGGCACTCCCATTTCCCTGATCGTATTCAATAAGACCCAGCGTTCCTCTGATTACAGCGAAATAGCCGGATACTATCGTCCCGGTCATGCAGATTATACCTTTGATGCCAAATACGGTTTCCGGGATTACCGGGGAGGCGGCCGTTCCTCAGGAAGGGAGACCATCGGCAGAGTTGCCGCCGGTGCCATTGCCATAAAACTCCTGGAATCCCTTGGTCTTTCCTTTACCACTTATACCAGATCCATCGGTCCTGTTGTCTGTCCTTCCGATTCCTTTGACAGAGCTCAGATTGAAGAAAATCCGCTTCACATGCCGGATGCCGCATGTGCTGCCAAGGCTTCTGAATACCTGGAACAATGCAAAAAGAGCGGAGACTCCGCCGGCGGTGTGATCGAATGTATTGTGGAACATATGATTCCGGGACTAGGCGATCCGGTATTCGAAAAACTCAGTGCCAATCTTGCCAAAGCCATGTTTTCCATCGGAGCTGTAAAATCCTTTGAACTGGGCGACGGCATTGCCGTGTCAAAGGCTCAGGGGACCACAAACAATGATGCATTCGGTCTTGATTCCTGCGGAAACATCATAAAGAAAACAAACCACAGCGGAGGTACTCTTGGGGGAATCAGTGACGGAAGCGATCTTCTTCTCCGTGTAGGCATCAAACCTACCCCCTCTATCATCTCCACGCAGGATACGGTTACCCGAGACGGTCAGGAGATCCAGGTCCGGATCAAAGGACGCCATGATCCCGTCATCGTTCCCCGTGCCATTCCGGTAGTGGAATCCATGGCTGCTCTGACCATTGTGGATGCGCTTTTTGCCAATATGCATGCAAAAATGTCCTCTCTGGAAACGTTTTACAAACGATAAGACTTCTGCATTGAATAAAGATCCCCGGTCCTGACGACCGGGGATCTTCTTATTCCTTCGTTCCGACTTTGGAGATCAGAATACAGTTGGGTGTATCAATTTTGATTGGTTTTCCTTTCATTACAATGATTCCCTGATCGTAATGAATGGTAAAGAACCGGATTTCATTGGACTCATGGTTCAATGTCACCAGGGTCTTCTCATCCGGAAATACCTCAATATCCTTCGGATACTTTCCGCTGATGGGCAGGATACAGATCTGGCTTAACATACCTGTCTGCTCATCGATCCGATAGATTGCCACACTGTTTTCTCCTGCAGTGGATGTATAGAGATATTTCCCGCTGGGAGAGATCCGAAGTCCGGAGCTGGCACAGCCGATCTCCTGTTTGTCCATTCTGGGATCTGCCTTCTGGATCAACTCAAACTTGGGAATCTTTCCGCTGCCGTCATAGGAGTATACCAGAATCTCATTACTCAGCTCACAGTTCACATAAGCAAATCTTCCGTCTTTCCCGAACCGTATGATCCTGGGTCCGGATTCCAGATCACATCTCACAATATCAAGCAGCTTTAATTTTCCGCTGGTTGGATTTACTTTATAAATATTAATATGATCGATTCCGCTGTCCACCACGCAAAGGAACTTTCCATCCGGTGTCGGCATCACACAGCTGATATGAGGTCTGAAATTTCGTTCTGCCACGCTGAACAGCCCCTTATGGAAAATACCGTCCATCACGCTGCCGAGACGTCCGTCCCTGTGGGTATGCACCACGGTCACTTTTCCGTCATGATATCCGGCAACAAATAAAAACTTTCCTTCCTGATCTGTCGAAAGGAAACATCCTCTCATACCGTCGATCCCTACTTTATTGATGGCCGTCAGATCCCCCGTCTCTTCATTGATCTTTAATACTTCTACTCCTTCATCTGCAATGGAATAAAGATATTTTCCATTGGTAGATTTCGTGATGTGGGAAGCATTATTAACCGGCACCACATCCCGTTCTGTCATATAACCATTTTCTACATCCAGATCATACACATGAATTCCCACGCTGCTTCCATGGGTATAAGTTCCCACATATGCCACATATTTTTCTTTGTCCATAGTCAGTACATCCTTTCCTGCATTCTGTGTCTGTATCTTTCATTCCAATATCATGTAAAGACAGTATAACATATTCCTTCCTGTTTGTTAACAAAAAAAGACTGACAAGAATCAAAAATAAGATTCATGACAGTCTTTTTTAACCAATCTCTGCAATATTACGAACAGAAGATCGGACTTCGATTTCCGGATCAAAATAGTAAACGGCCTGGAAATCAGGGTCTTTGATCAGATGCAGCATATTTTCTGCTGCTTTTTTTCCCAGCATTTCCATTGGATGCATAACGGAAGTCAGCGGCACCGTATTCAATCTGGCCAGTTCCGAATTATCAATACTTACAACCGACAGGTCTTCCGGTATTCGGATCTTATGTTTTGTGCAGTAATCCGTGAAGATATGTGCTACCTCATCATTGTAGCATACACAGGCGGTACAGTTCTTAAGGCGAAAGGCTAAGCGAACCTCAAGCCCCTCCGGTTCTCTCAGATCCTGGCTGTCCATCCAGCAGATCCATTCATCATTCAGTTCGATTTCCGCCTCTCGAAGGGCCCGAATCATTCCTTCGTATCTTCTTCTACCCTGTCCGTCATCTGCCTTAAAGATTCCTGCTATCCTTGTATGGCCCTGGCTGATCAGATATTCTGTCGCCCTCTTCCCCGCTTTGATATCATCCATTCTGACGCATGGAATGGATAATTCCGGATACTCACTATGGAAAAAGAGAATGGGTAGTCCTCTTTCCTGCAACATTTTATAATAGATCAGATTCGGATTGGGAAGTCCGCTCATCACCGGTTCCACGATCAACGGATCTCTGCTATCTTCCTCCAGGATCCTCTGCAGAAGTGTTTTCTCGGTCTCCAGACGGTTTTCTGTGTACATGATCCGCACACCATATCCGGCAGCCTCCAGTGTTTTCACCATTTCCTTTAATATTCTGGGAAAAATATATCCGTCAATATAAGTACTGATGATCGTCACTGTGCGAGAAAGGGAACCAGACTTTACATTCCTCTCCTTCTTTCTTTTCACATAAGTCCCGCTTCCCTGCACCTTGGCCAGAACTCCCTCCTGTACCAGAAGAGCCAGTGCATGGCGCACTGTCTGTCGGCTGATCCCGAAGTTTTTACTGATCTCATGTTCAGATTCCAGCCGGTCTCCGGCAGACAGTTCACCATCCTCAATTCTTTTTCGTATCCAGTCTGTAATCAACTGATATTTTGGTCTGTTCATTTTAATAAATTATCAGCCTTTTCTTTTTTTCGTCGTTACATCCAGTACAACTGCGCCCAGAAGAACCGCACCTTTTACTACCTTCTGCAGTTCTGCCGTCAGACCGAACATGGACATACCGTTATTCAGAACACCCATTACAAGTGCACCGACAACCGCACCCATGATCGTTCCTACACCACCGGCTGCTGCTGCACCACCAATGTAACAGGAAGCAATGGCATCCATTTCGATACCGTCACCCATCTTCGGGTTTGCGCCGCCCTGACGTGCAGAAAGAACGATACCTGCGATGGATGCGAGAACACTCATGTTTACATAGATCCAGAAAAATACCTTCTTTGTGTTGATACCGGAAAGTCTTGCTGCCTTTGCATTGCCGCCCAGTGCATAGATCTGACGTCCTGCCACCGTCTTACTTGTGATAAAATGATAAACTCCAACGATGACTGCCAGTACAATCAGCTGTACCGGAATACCATTGTGCTGACCAAGTCTGATAAAGAAGAACCATACGATGACCAGTGTCACCACATCTTTGACGAACATCTGCCAGGGAACAATGTTGGCAAATCCATATTTATTATTTGTCTTGATCGTCTTCAGCTCACCAAGGATCAATCCGATGGACACCAGAGCCGCAACAATGACACAGATAAGATCCAGTGTGCCCTCTCCCACTGCAATTTTTATAGTAGGCAGGAACCCGGTACCGATAAATGAATAGTCAGCCGGAAGCGGTCCTACTGTCAGAGATTTCAGTAATGTGTAAGTAAGTCCGCGACCCATCAGCATGGTAGCCAGCGTTACTACGAAAGGAGGAATCTCCAGGTAAGCGATGAAAAATCCTGCAAAAAGTCCTACCAGAAGACCGATGCCGATAGCTACCAGCCATGCTGCAGGTACCGGCCATCCCTGTTCCACTACCAGCTTTGCAGCACAGGCAGCGCCGAGGGCTACAGTAGAGCCGACACCCAGGTCAATGTTACCGGTCAGTACACAAAGAAGCATACCGGTTGCCAGAATAATGATATAACCGTTCTGCATGATCAGGTTGTTGATATTCGTTGGTGTTGCATTGGCACCTTTGGTAAGTATAAAAAAGATGATGAAAATAATAACCAGAGCTGCGATCATACCAAATGATTTCAGATCCAGATTCACATATTTTTTCTTTGTTTCCATTACTGTTTATCTCCTTTCGCATTGCTGTCCATAATGCACTTCATGATGCTTTCCTGATCCAGCTCTTCTTTACTCAGCTCTCCTGCAATACGTCCTTCATTGATAACGTATGCCCGGTCACAGGTACCGATGATTTCCTGCATTTCAGAAGAGATCACAATGATTGCTTTTCCTTCCTTTGCCATTTCATTGATGGCACAGTAGATCTCATACTTTGCTCCGACATCAATACCACGGGTAGGCTCGTCCAGGATCAGCACATCCGGATGGGTCATCATCCATTTTGCAAGCACTACCTTCTGCTGATTTCCGCCGGAAAGAGCTCCTACTGTCTGGTGAATGGAGGTAGCCTTTACATTGATCTTCTTTTTATATTCTTCCGCATCCAGATTCTCTTTTCTGGAATCTACGATCTGGCCGTTGGCATAATACTGAGGCAGAGCTGCCATCGTCATATTGGTCTTGATATCATTGATCAGCACCAGCCCGTAGGTCTTTCTGTCTTCTGAGGTATATGCGATCTTATTTTGAATTGCATCCTTTACCGTCTTTGTACTGACCTTCTTGCCATGCATATAGACTTCTCCGGAGATCTTCTGTCCGTAAGAATGCCCGAAAAGGCTCATGGCAAATTCCGTTCGCCCTGCACCCATCAATCCTGCCAGTCCTACCACCTCACCGGCACGGACCTTGATACTGATATTCTTCAGGATCTGCTTATCCGCAATTTCCGGATGGTAGGCATTCCAGTTCTTCACCTCCAGAACCACCTCACCGATGGGACAGTTTTCACGGATCGGATAACGGTTATTCATTTCACGTCCAACCATTCCTTTGATGATCCTGTCTTCAGACCACTCATCCACACCTTTCTTCAATGTCTCAATGGTTTTTCCGTCACGGATAATGGTGATGGAATCTGCCACATAGCTGATCTCATTCAGCTTATGGGAAATAATGATACAGGTCACGCCTTTCTTCTTCAGTTCCAGCATGATTTCCAGAAGCTGGGCAGATTCTTCGTCGTTCAGTGCAGCGGTAGGCTCATCCAGAATCAGCAGTTCCACATTTTTTGCCATGGCTTTTGCAATCTCGATCAGCTGCTGTTTTCCTACACCAAGTGTATTTACCGGTGCATTCAGATTTTCATTCTCCAGTCCTACATGAGCCAGTGCTTCTTTTGCTCTTCCTCTGGTAGCTGTCCAGTCAATGACCCCTCTCACGGAAGTCTGCTCATTTCCCATGAACACATTTTCTGCTATGGACAGATAGGGACTCAGAGCCAGCTCCTGATGAATGATAACGATTCCCTTCTCTTCACTGTCTTTGATTCTGTGAAATTTACAGGTTTCCCCTTTATAGATGATATCACCTTCATAAGTCCCGTGAGGATATACACCGGAAAGTACATTCATCAGGGTGGACTTTCCTGCTCCGTTCTCACCGCACAGTGCATGAACTTCCCCTTTTCTGACCTGCAGATTCACATCGTCCAGAGCTTTCACACCTGAAAAGGCTTTCGTTATGTGTTTCATTTCCAAAATAATATCAGACATGCCTTTTTTGCTCCTTTTCTGTTTGATTTCGAAAACACAGGCGGCGGATGTTCCCGCCGCCTGTTTATGATCGCTTAAATGCTCTTATTATTTCAGCTGATCCTCTGTGTAGTATCCGCCATCGATCAGGATCTCCTGATAGTTGGACTGATCAACTGCAACCGGTGTACACATGTAAGTCGGAACTGTGATTGCACCATTGTTGTACTGCTCTGTATCGTTGATTTCCGGTTCTGTTCCCTGAAGGACTGCATCTACCATGGTAACAGCCTTGGAAGCCAGGAGACGTGTATCTTTGTAGA
>JAEDFS010000062.1 GCA_016297895.1 Marvinbryantia sp. | reverse complement strand
GGTAACCTTGGCAAGATGCTTCTGGAAGAAGAGACAGAGTGTTTCGCATTCCTGGCAGGCCATGAGTCTTTCGCAGCAGCAGAAGGTGCAATCGGTATCGCTGAGAAGGCAAACAAGGTTCGTCAGAAACCGCTTCGTGTCATCCTGAACGGTCTTGGAAAAGATGCTGCCCAGATCATCGCAAGAATCAACGGATTTACTTATGTTGAGACAGAGTATGATCCGTATACAAATGAAGTAAAAGAAGTGTTCCGCAAATCCTATTCCGAAGGACTCCGTGCAAAAGTAAACTGCTACGGTGCAAACAGCGTTCCGGAAGGTGTTGCTATCATGTGGAAAGAGGGTGTTGACGTTTCCATCACAGGTAACTCTACGAACCCGACACGTTTCCAGCATCCGGTAGCAGGTACCTACAAGAAAGAATGCAACGAAAAAGGAAAGAAGTACTTCTCAGTTGCATCCGGCGGCGGTACAGGACGTACTCTTCATCCGGACAACATGGCAGCTGGTCCTGCTTCCTACGGTATGACAGATACTCTGGGACGTATGCACTCTGACGCACAGTTTGCAGGTTCTTCTTCCGTACCGGCTCACGTAGAGATGATGGGTCTGATCGGTGCAGGCAACAACCCGATGGTTGGTATGACTGTAGCTGTTGCAGTTTCTATCGAGGAAGCTGCTAAAGAAGGCAAATTCTAATTAAAATATCCTTTCAATTCAAGGGTTCCGGGGCTTTTGGGAGTATTCCTGAAAGCCCTTTTTTGTATTCAGAAAAATCAAAGACCCCGCTGCAAGCAACGGGGTATCAAGCTTGTAGCGCTGCAGAGCAGCGGGGTATTTGACCCTCGCGGCAGTCGCCAAATATCCGCACAAGTGCGGCTACTTGGCTCGTTGCTCGCGGGAATAAAATTTACATCGAAAAGTTAATAGTTAATAAACATTCCTTTATTCTTGGGAGTGTGTTAAAATCAAAATGTGAGAGCAAATATAAAGATTGGGGTAAGAAAAAATGGAGAATCATACCATTATATCAAACAATAAGCGCAATTATGGAATAGATTTACTTCGATTGGTTCTTATGTACATGGTATGTGTGCTGCACACTCTTGGACAAGGAGGAATCCTGAATGCAAGCGAAGGCGGCAGTATAGGCTATAAGACCTTTTGGCTTATTGAAATTATGGCATACTGTGCAGTAGATGGCTTTGCACTTATTAGTGGATATATGGCAACCGGGAAGCCCAGAAGATTTGAAAAATTAGCAGATATGTGGTTTCAGGCATTTTTCTACTCGTTCATTGTTACCGGATTCCTTACATTAATGGGAGTGAATGAATATTTCAGCAAAGCTGAGATGATCCAATGTGCACTACCAGTAACATATGGAAAGTTTTGGTATTTTACGGCATTCTTTGCCTTGTTCTTTGCTATTCCAATTCTGGACAAATTTGTATTTTCCATCAATGAATGCATAGCAAAAAAAGCACTTCTTATAGCTGTTTTTTTGTATTCCATACTGGGTATAGTGATGGATCCGTTTAAGTCACGTGCAGGTTATTCTGCATTATGGTTGATGGTTCTCTACGTGGTTGGTGCTCTTGCAAAGAAAATCAGATTGTTCGAAACAAGGAAGGCCGTGTCTTTGATCATTACGTGGATGGTCTGCATATTAATCACATGGATGGTTCAAGTGTGGTGGAACGGGATACTTACGAATTATATTTCGCCAACGATACTTCTAAGCGGACTGATTATGGTTATTCTCTTTTCAAGAATTCATCTCAAAGGAACGGTTATATCAAAACTTTCACCGTTGGCCTTTGGCATATATTTGTTCCAGCTAAATCAAGTGATATGGAAAAATGTAATCGGGGGTGCCTTTACCTTTGTGGTAGAGAAAAATATAGTTGTAGGTGTGATTTACGTACTATGTTTAGCTGCTATTATTTTTATGTCAGGATTGTTAGTTGAATTTATAAGGAATGCTGTAGCGAAATGGATAAGAATACCTCGTTTATGTAATGCAATCGTTAAGTTAGCACATACTTGCTTAGAGAAAACTGCAGTATTATTAAAATAGAACGGAAGATCTTCAAAAAACAGATGGAGAGGAATAGAGCTTTTGGGAATATTCCTGAAAGCTCCTTTTAAATATAGATGACAGATGAAAAAACTGAGAGTATAATAATGACATGAGTGAATGAATTATGGCAGATACAGCCGGAAAACTGAGGGAGCCGCTTATGGATAAGATAGTATTGATCGTTTATATCATAATTTCTGTTTTGATCGCATTGACAGATACGCAGCTGTGTGTGAAGTCTGTTCAGAAAAATAAGACCACAGGAAGGTATCTGGGGTTTGCCTGTGCGGGGGCAGCCATTGTAGATATCAGTTATCTGGTCAGTATTCTCAGTGACAATTATCTTTGCATGTCCATTATGTCGAGTATTTATTTTATCAGTATTGATTATATGCTGATCTGTCTTCTGATCTTTACCGTGTATTTTACCAAAGGAAAGTTTACAAAAGTCGGAAAAAAGATCATGGGGTTTGTTCTGCTGTATGCATTGTTTGAGACGGTCGTGTTTGCTGTGAATCCGTTTTGTGAGATCGCCGTCAGTTATGTTCAGAGAGGTACATATATCGCAAAATACAGCTATCAGATGAAGCCTTTATACCTGATGCATCTGCTGTTTTCCTATATTATTGTGGCTGTGGTCCTGGCTCTGCTCATACGGAAAATGTGCCGGATTCCCAGAGAGTATCGGACACAGTACGGATACGTGATTCTGGGTATTCTGGCTATTGTGCTTGTGAACGGAATCTTTCTGTTCTGGCCCGGTGAGAACGTGTATAACCTTCTGGATTATTCCATATGCGGGTACAGTTTCACGTCATTTCTTCTGTATTGGAGCTGTTTTAACTACTCCACTCATGGAATGCTGAATCATTTAAAAACCAACATTTTTGAAAATATTGGACAGGGGATCGTTTTGTTTGATTATAATGACGATCTGATCCTTCATAATGAGAGGGCAGATTATCTGCTGGGCGGAATTTCCTCAGACCGGTGTGCCTGTCTGAAGGATTTCCTGACTTGCTATAATTTGCCGCTGAATCTGAAAACAGCGGAAAATGGCATGTCAGTGCAGTGCTATATCAAGCACGGAACGGAAGAAAGACCTTTAAGATGTGATATCAGAAGTCTGAAAAATGAAAAGAAACAGTATCTGGGACAGATGTTTGTGTTTTCTGATGCTGCACTGGAAACGGATCTTCTAACCGGGTTTCAGAACTGGGAAAGCTTTCAGCGGTTTGCGGGAGAAAGCAGAGGACATTTTGTATTTCCGGTGGGAGTGGCAGTCTGTGATATTAACAGTCTGTCGGTGATCAACAGTACCATGGGGAACCAGGCGGGTAATCAGAAAATCAAGATCCTTGCAGATACTATGCGGCAGTATTTCCCGAAGAGGACTTATTATGTGCGTGGAATAGAGGCAAATCTGATCGCACTTTGCAGCCGAAGCGAGGAAGAAGAAATGCTGGAGTGCCTGGCAAAGGTGAAGGAGCATTTTGATGGGAACATACAGTATGCTGTCAGCAGTGCCACAGAAGAGACACCGGATCTTTTCCGGGCGATCCAGACTGCGATCAAAGCAATGCGGGCAAAGAAACTGATCGACCGGGAGTCCATTCATTCAGA
This sequence comes from Marvinbryantia sp., assembly GCA_016297895.1. Lineage (GTDB taxonomy): Bacteria > Bacillota > Clostridia > Lachnospirales > Lachnospiraceae > Marvinbryantia. The sequence continues at coordinate 6,109 of JAEDFS010000062.1, read as the reverse complement.
AATGATCACCTCTCTGATCCGTGCGCTGCAGGAATGCGACAGTGATACGGAGCACCATGTGAAGCGTACCCAGATCCTGGGGGCAGCACTGGGAAAACGGATTGAGCTTACGGACATGCAGCAGAGTAAATTGTCTTTGCTTTGTCTTCTGCACGATATCGGAAAGATCGGTATTCCTCTGGAAATTCTGAATAAACCGGGAAAGCTTTCGGAGGATGAGTGGAAAATTCTGCGGTCCCATACGGAGAAGGGATATGAAATTGCCAACAGTAATAATGAATTGCGGGAACTGGCGGAGGAAATCCGCTATCATCATGAACGGTGGGATGGAAAAGGATATCCGGATGGACTGAGCAGGGAGAGCATTCCGTTATTATCTCGGGTGATCTCTGTGGTGGATGCTTATGATGCTATGACAAATGACCGCTCCTACAGAACGGCCATGCCGGTTTCCAAAGCGATGGAGGAACTGAAGCGCTGTGCAGGTACCCAGTTTGATCCCTATATAGTGTCTGAATTTCTGGAAATGCTGAAAGAAAATCCTTTGAATACGGAGAAGCAGGAGGAGATGTCTGCTCCTGCCGGGAATGTGCAGGAAAACCAGTCGGAGAACGGGGAGGTTCCCGTGAATGAAACTACTTCAAGTGTTCATCCGATTCCTTACAGCCGTTATGTACTGGACGAGGCCATGAAGATCGTATCGGTAGATGAGAACTTTGAAGGAATGACAGGGTATACGATGGAGGATGTCCGGAAGCGTTCTATGGGACAGCCGGATCTGATCCCGGAAGAAGAACGTATGGAATATCTGTGTGAGACCAATGCACGTCTGGCAAAATCACCTTTTGTGCTGCAGGAACACAGGCTTCGCCGCAAGGATGGAACGTATATCTATGTATTCTGCTATGGAAGGGTGTATTTTGATTCCGCAGTCCGGGACGAACGGTCAGAAATCATCATTATCGATATTTCCAGTACCTATTCCATGAAAATGCTGACAGATGAGGAACAGAAAAAGGCCCAGGTTCGCTTAAGCCACTGGGAAAGCACTTATCGCAGAGATTCTCTCACCGGACTTCTGAATCATGCTGCATTCCGCAGTGATGTGGAACAGAAGATTCTGGAGGGAAAAGAGAAAATCATGATGCTTATGATGGATGTGGATCGTTTTAAAGAATATAATGATACCTACGGACATCACGAAGGAGATAAATATCTGATTCTGGTCGCACAGGCTTTGACAAAGTCCCTTCGCAGGGAAGACCGTGCCTGCCGCATGGGAGGGGATGAGTTTGCGGCGATGATCTTCTTTGATCGGAAAACGACAGAAGCACAGATGCAGGAACGGGCACAGCAGATTTTTGACAAACTGAATATGACGGTAAAAACGGCGGAAGGCGGAACCGGTATTTCCGTGGGGGTTGTCATTGCAAAAGGGCAAACGACCTTTAACCAGATGTATGAGGATTCAGATCGGGCACTCTATGAGGCAAAGAAAAAAGGCCGGGGACGGCTTGTGGTCTCAGGCCTGGGAGAGAAAATCTGACGGAAATGCCGGCGGCATTCCTGAATTAAGGCCGGATTTGGGGAGGGGCACTCAATTCCTGTATCAGAGCCCGAAGTTCCATGTGAACACTTGACCTGTTGAAAGTACCTGTGTAATCGACTGCATCTGCTCTTCGAAGGAGATGCTCCTGGAGAGCGGTTGCCATGAATTGACGGTGGATCTCCATCATGATGATCGGAGGCGCTGTACGGGTAATCAGGGACAGTCCGCTTTCACTGATATACAGATTGTAATCCGGGACATCCTGATCATGAAGGGGAAGAAAGTAATAATTTTCATAAGTATCCATGAGATGCAGAATATTCTGAAGATGCAGGATATAGGTCTGTGGTGTGTATCGGGGATGCCCGGGAGACATGGCATGGGGAGATGCGATGTATACGTTTCCGGAGCGAACCTCATCTGCTGTAGCCAGCCGTGCCATATCAATATGCCTTGCATGGCTAAGGTGCTCTTCAAACTGAGGAATATGATCAAGACACTGCTGAAGGCTCTGCGAAAAATCGGGAAGATTGCTTTCTAAGATACAGGACTTAAGAAGCTCCGGGGGCAGGGTAGTGGCAGACAGGGTGTTTGTCATCTGGATCGTATCACAGTGGGAGGTAAAAAGGGTATTCAAAAGCGGGAACAGCTGTCTCGTATCCTGATGGACTGTCATGGACGGCCGGCACAGAGACAGGTATTCCTGAAATTGTTTTTCGAAGGCAGCAACCAGCTTCTTATCCGTGGTAAGCATTGTGATATCACAGGTACTGCCGGAACCGACCGAAGCGGCATACTGGGCACAGCGTCCCGGTACGACGATCATGGAGTGACGATACAGATTTCCGCGAAGACGAGGGTAATAGTAGGGCTTGACCTGACCGGTGGCATAAAGAGGCAGCCAGAACTGCATGGATTCTGCATAACGGTTGATGTAGTTGGCCGGCGGCATGATCTGGTAAAAGGTAAAGCCAAGGCTTGCCAGCTCCCTCAGCCGTGACTGGGTCGTTATAGTCAGTGGATAATCGGACAGAAGCCATTCCAGATTGTCATCAATTACAAAAAGAATAGGACATGGGGTCTCCAGCTTGAAGAGTTCCTTAAAGACTCTGGTAAACACCTCCCGCCGCCCTTCTTCCCCGTAGAAGAACAGGGATTCTCCCTCCGGCATGGAAGAAGAGGAAGAGGTAAGCGGATATTCCGGTATTTTTTTTAACTGTTTCGGCAGATTCTGGATGCCGGAAAGAATAATATCAGACGGTTCTTCGTGACCCAGCAGCCATCGTTCGATGCAGTCTGATACGTCTTCCTCCGGGAGAGATGAACTGATGGAGACCACACCCAGCGTTTCGGACAGGGCCTGTCTCTGGAAAGAAGCGGTGCAGCGATGTGCAAAAAAGTCCGCCATTTTTTTTGAGTAGACAGGATTCCTGGCAAGCTTTCTCTTGCCGGTGCGCAGAAGACTGATCAGAGAAGGATTCACATTCAGTTCGGCAGCCAGCTCCTTGTTGCTGGTATTGGCAAGATGCATCAGAAATGACAGCTTTTCTGAAAACGGTATCATATCTTTGACTCCTTTTTTAAAGCTTTTTTCGTATCTGTTCAGTACCTTCTTTCAATTATAATCATAATAAAAGAATTGTGCAAGATGAATTGCAAATGAATGTAATTTAAAATGACAATGTATTTCGCTCGTGTGGTTCCTGTTGATTTTCAGAATGGAAAATGATATGATAAAAATGGTTCTGACATAATTCGACGTGATTTTATATGTAAATTAAAATTACAAAATGTCATGCAAAATTACAACGAAGGCTTCAGGGATAAGGAACCGGAAATCGTCAGAAAGAAGAGGAATACGAAAAAGATGCCAAAGAAACGAATTTTGGTTGTGGAGGACAACAATCTGAACAGAGAAATGCTTTGTGAGATCCTGACACAGAAATATGCTGTGGTTGAAGCAGAAAACGGTCAGCAGGCGCTGGAGATCCTGAAGCAGAACCGATCGGGAATCGATCTGATCCTATTGGATCTTATGATGCCTGTGATGGATGGAATGACGTTTCTGAAGCGGGTCGGTGAAGATGAGAATCTGACCCTGATTCCGGTCATTGTGATGACTCAGAGTGACAGCGAGAAGGATGAAATAGCCGCATTGTCCTGCGGAGCCACAGATTTCGTTCCGAAGCCCTACCGTCCACAGATCATTCTTCATCGTGTGGCCAGCATTATAAAGCTGAGAGAGACGGCAGCAATGGTCAACCAGTTTCAGTATGACAGGCTGACTGGGGTTTACAGTAAAGAATTTTTTTATCAGAAGGTGCGAGAACAGTTAGCGGACAATCCGGATGAGGAGTATACACTCATCTGTTCCAATATTGAGAATTTTAAATTGTATAATGATATTTTCGGCACTCCGGCAGGAGACCGTTTGCTGAAACAGGTGGCAGAGACGACACGTAATATGGTGGAAACAGACGGAATCTGCGGGCGTTATGCAGCGGATCGGTTTGTTTTTCTTTTGAAGAAGGAACAGGAGCTGAAGGCTCGGAAACGGATGGAGGAAAAATTGCAGAATGGCCATGTTTCTTCCAACAGAGACGTGATGATCAAATGGGGTGTTTATGAGATCACCGACAGGTCTGTGCCGGTAGAACAGATGTGTGACCGGGCATTTCTTGCTGCGGACAGTATCAAAGGCCACTACAATGAATGGATAGCTGTATATGATGATGCACTTCGAGGCAGGATGCTGCGGGAGCAGGCGATCACGGATTCCATGGAGACAGCGCTGAAGGAAGGACAGTTTACCGTATATCTTCAGCCTAAGTACAGTCTCCATGACGATGAGCTGGCCGGTGCGGAGGCGCTGGTGCGCTGGATCCATCCGGAGTGGGGCTTTATGTCTCCCGGGGAGTTTATTCCCCTGTTTGAGAAGAATGGTTTTATCACCCAGTTGGACCAGTATGTCTGGGAACGGGTATGTGTGATCCTTCGTGACTGGAGGGAAAAAGGATATGCACCGATTCCGGTCTCTGTCAATGTGTCCAGAGCAGATGTATATCAATCTGATCTGATCGAGACTCTGCAGGGAATGCTCCGAAAATACGAGATAGAGGCAAAGCAGCTTCATCTGGAACTGACAGAGAGCGCCTATACGGAAAACCCTGCACAGATCATTGAAACGGTAGATCGGCTTCGCAAACTTGGTTTTATTCCCGCGAGCAACGAGCCAAGTAGCCGCACTTGTGCGGATATTTGGCGACTGCCGCGAGGGTCAAATACCCCGCTGCTCTGCAGCGCTACAAGCTTGATACCCCGTTGCTTGCAGCGGGGTCTTTGATTGTGGAGATGGATGACTTTGGGAGTGGCTATTCGTCTTTGAATATGCTCAATCAGATGAAAGTGGATATCCTGAAGCTGGATATGAAGTTTATCCAGAATGAGACAGCCAAGCCGACCCAGCAGGGAATCCTCAGGTTTATCGTCAGTCTGGCACGATGGATGAATATGAGCGTGGTGGCAGAAGGAGTGGAAACAAGGACCCAGCTGGAACGGCTGCGGGAGATCGGCTGTGATTATGTACAGGGTTATCTTTTCGCAAAGCCTATGCCGGATGAGGAATTTGAGAAGCTTTTGCAGAGAAATCCTGTGTCACCGACGGCAGATCTGAAAAAGTACAGTGAAGAAGAGGGAAAAGAGAGTATTCTGATTGTAGATGAGGATGAAGATTACCGGAAACGTGTTACCCGGTTTTTGTCCGGTCAATATAAGATCTGGGAGACAGGAAATGTACAAGATGCGATCAACCTTGCGAAATTATACGGATCCCATATCTCACTGGTCATTTTAAGCGTGAGCCTTCCGGATCATGGCGCATCCGTTTTTCTGGAAGAAATGCGTCGGGATCTGATTCTCTGGAGAATCCCGGTCCTTTCTACGATGCCTTTATGTGATGTATCGGATGAACTGATCATGGAACTGGATACGGAAGACTTCCTTTGCAAACGTCACCCCTTGCGTGATCTGCAGAAACGGGTAAACCGTCTGCTCAGCATGGCTTCCTTTGAAAAGAGAGAGCAGGCACTGAGAAATGAGGCGTGCAGGGATTATCTGACGGGACTTTTGAATCGGAGAGGATTCTTTTCTGCCATTGATTCTCTGCGTCAGGAAGATCTGCCGCTCGCTGTGTATTTCTTAGACCTGGACAATATGAAAGCCGTCAATGACCGGTATGGTCATGAGGCCGGTGATGAGATACTGCGGCAGTTTGCAGACCTTCTGCGAGCCCATACCCGAAAGGGAGATATCCTGTGCCGTTACGGTGGAGATGAGTTTGCGGTCGTCTTACGATGTATCAGCTCCGTAAAGAGCATTGTCAGAAAGGGAGAGGATATCTGTAAAGCCAGCAGTGAGATCATGGTTCAGGATGGAATACATGCGTCTGTTTCCTGTGGAATCGTCATGTGCAAAATGGAGGAATATCCTTCTGCAAAGGTTCTGGAAAGGGCGGATCAGGCATTGTATCAGGCAAAGCAGGGAAAGAAAGGCGGCTGCTGT
>JAEDFS010000061.1 GCA_016297895.1 Marvinbryantia sp. | reverse complement strand
AAACTTTTCAGAATTTTTCAAGGTTGTATCACTGTTCAATTATCAAGGTTCTTTGCTGTTGCTCTTTTCAGAAGCAACTTCATTATCTTAGCACATCTCTTTTATTCTGTCAACAACTTTTTAAAAGTTTTTTAATCAGTTTTTTCAGTCTCAAAAGATGTTTTATTTGACAACTGTTGTTATTATATTGCCTTTTCAAACAATTGTCAGCGGAGAAGGAGGGATTTGAACCCTCGCGCCGCTATTAACGACCTGCACCCTTTCCAGGGGTGTCCCTTCAGCCTCTTGGGTACTTCTCCATGCCTGAATCTCATTTCTTATTTATGATATCGTCAGAATTTCTTCTGAGCGGAGAGGGTGGGATTCGAACCCACGCGCCCTTTCGGACAAACGGTTTTCAAGACCGCCTCGTTATGACCGCTTCGATACCTCTCCGTATGTCCTTGCGTCTCACCCGAAACGCAAGAATTATTCTACCATCAAATATTTCATATGTCAACCATATTTTTCAATTTTTTTATTCTTTTTCCCGGGACGCAAAAACCTCTGCCAGAAGGAGATCTTCCGGTGTCGTGATCTTCATATTTGTATAGGATCCTTCTGTCAATCTGACCTTCACGTCGCTTTCACGTTCCACTACCATGGCATCATCAGTAACTGCAATCTCTTTTCCTTCTTCCAGTTCCGCCATCAGTTTTTCGTAGCATTTTTTCACCAACAGAAACTCAAAAACCTGGGGTGTCTGGATCTGCCATACTTTTGACCGTTCCGGCGTACTTTCTGCAAATCCGCTGTCATCACTGATCTTGATGGTATCCTTTACCGGCATTCCCACTACACAGGCACCATATATTTCTACCGCTTTTTGTGCACGCTCCAGTATTTCTTCGTCTACAAAAGGACGGGCTCCATCATGTATATATACATAGTCACAGTCAGATATCGCCTTCAGCCCGCAATACACAGAATGATACCGCTGCGCCCCGCCTGCGGTAATCTTCGTCACTTTATCGAGATGATATTTCTCTACAATTTCTTTCCGGCAATAATCCATTTCCGCCTTTCCGGTCACGAGGACGATCTCGTCAATAAACGGACATTCCTGGAATGCTTTCAGCGAATAATAAATAACCGGTTTTCCCTGTATCAACAGATATTGTTTTGAAACGGCAGTGTTCATCCTTGTCCCACGGCCGGCAGACAATACGATTGCCACTTGTTTTGCCATACTTATCGTTCCCCCAGTTTCAGGTTAGGAACTGCATTCAGATCCAGACCGTGTCTTGTTCCGTTCAGATATTCATAATACGCCGCGGCACCGATCATCGCCGCATTGTCGGTACATAAAACAGGTGATGGGTGATAGAACTTCACATTTGCTTTTTCGCAGGCCGACTTCATCGCTTCCCGAAGGCCGGAATTGGATGCCACGCCTCCGGCTATCGCAAGTTTGTCAAATCCGTATTCTTTTACTGCCATCATGGCATGTTCCACCAGCACATCCACGACCGCTTTCTGGAACGAAGCTGCCACATCCGCCTCTATGATCTCCTCTCCTTTCATTTTGCATCCGTTCAGATAATTCAGAACCGCCGATTTTAATCCGCTGAAGCTGAAATCATAAGGCGCATCTGCCACATGGGCTTTCGGAAAGTGAATCGCCTGCGGATTTCCTTCTTTTGAAAGCTTGTCGATCTTCGGACCGCCCGGATAGCCAAGCCCGATTGCTCTGGCAACTTTATCGAACGCTTCCCCTGCCGCATCATCTCTGGTTTTTCCAATGATCCGGTATTTTCCGTAATCCTCCACCACTACCAGATGCGTATGTCCTCCTGACACGACCAGACAGGCAAAGGGCGGCTCCAGGTCTTTATTTTCAATATAATTTGCAGAAATGTGTCCTTCGATATGGTGTACGCCAACCAGCGGGATATTGCGTGCATAACTGATCGCTTTTGCTTCGGCCACTCCCACCAGAAGTGCCCCTACAAGCCCCGGACCATAGGTCACTCCGATCGCATCGATATCGTCCAGAGTCACACCGGCTTCTTTTAAGGCTTCTTCGATCACCTGATTGATTTTCTCAATATGCTTCCTGGATGCGATCTCCGGCACAACTCCTCCATATAATTTATGAAGTTCGATCTGCGAAGAAATAATATTTGAGAGTACCTCTCTTCCGTTTTTCACTACAGAAGCAGCTGTCTCATCGCAGGAGCTTTCAATTGCAAGTATTAATATATCTTTCTCTTCTTTCATATCACATTTTGTCCTTTACAGCCTTCTTCATTTTCTGTATCCGTCTGATCAATCCTCAAATACCAGTTCTGCCGATTTACAGTCTTTTCCGGGATAAGCATTGGGAAAGATTTTTGTAACCGTATGCATATATTCCTCAGGATGTGCAAGGGACGGGCTGTAATGGGTAAGCCAGAGTTCTCTGACCTCTGCCTGCTTCGCCAGCCTTGCCGCCTCCGTAAATGTCATATGCTTATGTTCCATGGCTTTCTGTTCTTTACCCGGTTCTCCATACATTCCTTCGCAGATAAAAAGATCCGCTCCGGCCGCATGCTCCACAATCGATTTTACCGGCCTGGTGTCGGTACAGTAAGCAACCTTCAGTCCCTTTCTGGGTGCACCCAGAACCATCTCCGGAGTGTATACTTTTCCGTCCTCCTCCAGAGTCTCTCCCTTTTGGAGACGGTTCCAGTATTTCATTGGTATTTCATTTGCCTTTGCACGCTCCACATCAAATTTCCCCGCTCTGTCGATCTCAATCGTGTATCCATAGCAGAGTACATTATGATTCACGCGGTATGCGCTGATCCGGTAACCGTTCATAGGAAAAACAGCCTCCGCCCCCTGAATCTCCACAAATTTCAGTTCAAAGGGAAGCTCCGGTGCAATGACACGCAGAGCATTTACCACCCTCTCCAGACCTTTCGGACCGATCAAAGTCAAAGGCTCCGTCCGTTCTGCATTCCCCATAGTAAGTAAAAGTCCCGGCAGTCCGCTGATATGATCTCCATGATAGTGAGTAAAGCAGATCACATCGATCGGTTTAAAACTCCAGCCTTTTTCTTTCACTGCGATCTGAGTTCCTTCTCCGCAGTCGATCAACAGACTGCTCCCGTTATATCTGACCATAAGCGAAGTCAGCCAACGATAAGGGAGCGGCATCATCCCGCCGCATCCAAGCAAACATACATCTAACATATTTCACCAATTCTTTCCATTTTTTAAAGCAGTTCCCGCTTCTCCGTCTGCACTGCCGGAATACGAAACTGTTTTATCAATTCAGCACAGCAGGCTTCGCACAGGTCAAACTCATACTGTACACCATCCTGGCCCGAAAAATATCCCCACTTCTTTTTTACAGAAAGTACCTCCTCTACCTGGATATTCTTTCTGAATTCTATTTCTCTGCCGCACATATTGCAGAAGATCCGGTTTTTGCGTCTCATCTATCCTCTTCCTTTCACACGAATGTTCTTCAAAGAGGATTATAGCCGACTCTTTCCTTCGCTCCTAGTGGGAATCCCTGTTATCTCTTCCACATTATCACAGCATGTTCTGTCGGTTTCTCATAAAAATTTTTTCGAATTCCGCAATTTTCAAATCCCAGCCTCCCATATAACGAGATGGCCGTCAGATTACTCTGGCGCACTTCAAGGGTAAATGCTTCCACCCCATGTTCTTTTCCGATCCGCATCAGTTCCTGAAGCATCGCAAAACCGATTCCCCTGCCCCGAAAGGACGCATCCACCGCCACATTGGTAATGTCCGCCTCTTCCATGACCTGCAGCATTCCGCAGTAACCTGCCACCCTTCCGTCCTGCAGTGCAGTAAGATAACAGGTATTTTTCTGGTTCATGGAATCTAAAAATCCTTTTTCCGACCAGGGCTGTGAAAAGCTTTCCCGTTCGATTCTGCATACCTCATTCAGATCCTCCGGCTTCATGCTGCGGACGACCAACGTTTTATGCTCCATTTCGCTTTTCCGCCCGTTCCCGTTCTGCCTGGGACAGCCGCAGATAATCCGGCTGATGCTCTGCCGCACTCTCCAGCTTTCCTTTCTTTGCATAGCAAAGTCCCAATGCTGCCACAGCAGATGCCCGCTGTTTATTCATGTGCGCAGGAGCAAAGGAATAGGGAATGATCAGTTTCTCTTCCAGGACATTTTTAAAAACCGGCACTCCGTCTCCCAAAAAGATCACTTCTCTTCCCAGGAAATTCAGCCTTTTGATAATGTTCTCGATTGAAACCGCCATCTGATCTTCCACTGTGATCAATTGATTCCTGTCAAACTCATAAATTCCCGTATAGACCTGATTTCTTCTGGCATCCATAAGCGGACAGACAATTTTGTCCGTTCCGCAGAGATTATAAGCCAGCCCTTCCACTGTTGGCACAGAGATCAAAGGCTTTTCCAGTGCAAGCCCCAGCCCTTTGGCCGTCGCCGATCCGATTCGAAGTCCGGTAAAGGAACCCGGACCTGCTGCCACTGCAATTGCGTCAATTGTTTTCAGATCCAGCTCTGTCATTCTGACAATTTCATCCAGCATGGGAAGCAATGTCTGTGAATGTGTTTTTTTATAATTTACCGTATATTCTGCCAGCATCAGATCATCTTCTACCACTGCTACCGATGCTACCAGACCTGAACTGTCAATTCCCAGAATTTTCATATTCCACCTCTATTTTCCGATAATCAAACCCTTTTTCCAGGCTTTTTTCTATATTGACCCAGACTGTATGCTTCGGCATCAGCTCTTCAATCAGATTCGCCCACTCCACAAGGCAGACTCCTTCCCCGAAAAAGCAGTCTTCATATCCGATCTCTTCCATTTCCTCCGGATCACCGATCCGGTACACATCAAAATGATAAAAGGGAAGACGTCCCTCCTCATAGATCTGAACGATCGTAAAGGTAGGGCTGCTGACTGCTTCCTTCACGCCAAGTCCGGCTGCAAATCCCTTTGTGAAAATAGTTTTTCCCACTCCAAGATCTCCCAGAAGCGCATAGATCTGCCCGGGTTCTGCCTGTTCCCCCAGTTTTTTCCCTAATGCATAGGTTTCTTCTTCATTCCAGGTCTCTATGGTCATTTTATCTTTACCTTTCCGGATGCCACATGTTTTCTGATCAGGCCCTCCACAACTGTGATCTGTGTTCCCATACTCTCCCTTGGAAGCACAAAGGAAGAAATTTTTCCTGTATAGAGCAGGAAACTGTATTTTGACTCTGTCACCTTCAGAATATTTTCCCATGGAATCAGAACTTGCTGGTCATTCTGGGAACTCAAAATACCCTTATCGCTCACTTCATAATGGAGAAGTTCCCTGTACATCGGATTCATTTTGATCTGCTTCGCCGCTTTCGCATAAAGAGCCAACGGCTGATACAAAAGAAAATATACAGAAAACAAACCATACACCACCGTCATCATTGTCTCCGCCTTTCCCACAGAAGAAACCGTAAGCACGATTCCCGCAAGACCGATGATAATGCTGAACCAGCCTGCAAAGCTTCGATAGGTATGGGTCATCAAAAAATCATACAGTATTCTTTTTGTCATTTTTACATCAAATTTTGCACTCATTATTTGTTCTCCCGATACGCATTTCCAAATAACTGCTTATTTTATACTCTCATCTGTCAGATCGATTCCCATAAACCCAAATGGATTTTCATCAGAGAGAAAATGCATCAGCATATGTGCACACATGACCGCCACCCGTTCTTCTTTCAGGATCCGGCGAACCTCTTCACGATCCGCAAGAACCACCTCTATGGTCTCATTATCTTCCAGATAATTCCGGCTCACGGTCCCTTCCGCATATCCATAGGCAAGTACGTTTGATTCATCTGTCATTCCGATACTGGTATAAAAAGGTCTGGTATACATCTCATCCGTTTTTACGGGATGGAACACCAGACCTGTCTCCTCTTTCATCTCACGGATGCAGGCCGTCTGATAGTCCTCGCCCTCATCGATCAGTCCCGCCGGGAATTCATAGATAAAATCATCTATGGTATACCGGTACTGGCGAATCAGCACTACCCTGTCTTTCTTTTCCCCGTAAAGGCTGTAGATAGTTACGCCGTCAGGTACATTTTTCCGGGTGGAAAGCTGCATATCCTCGATCTGCTTCGCCCGGGATGCCACATAGTAGTTGACTTTTCCGCCTACACGATTCTCTGCATCCAGATGATACATATTTAAAAAACGGTTATCCGTCAGTTTTGTGATTTTCTTAATCTGTCCCATGCGCTTCTTCCTTCCGTTCATCTGTCTTGTTTCATTTCTATATCACAGTTTATAACGGAAATGCCGGAAGCGCAACTGTTTTTACATATGGTTTCCTTTTAATACGGGACTTACATATTTATACAGCACAAAAGTGATGATCGATACCAGAACTCCTTTCAGGATATTAAAGGGTGCAACTGCCAGAAGCGCAAAGGTGCTGATATCTGTGATTGCCGGATTCACCGCACTTCCCATACCTACCAGAGCGTCGATGGGCATCCCAAATGCTTTTGCATATGCCGGAAGCAGTACAAAGGCATTCAGCAGACATCCTACCACCGTCAATACCACAGTTCCCAATGCCATCCCTGCAATTGCTCCTTTTCTTGTTTTCTTAAATCTATACACGATACCGGCCGGCACGATCAGGGCACACCCGATGAAAAAGTTGGCAATATCACCCACAAAAGCCGTATCTGTTCCCTTGATCACCAGCTTCAGCAGACATTTTACCAGTTCAATAGCCGCACCTGCTGCCGGTCCCAATGCAAAGGTCCCGATCATGACCGGAACTTCACTGAAATCAATTTTGTAGAAGCTTGGAGCAAACCATAACGGAAAATCAAAATAATACAGTACCATAGCTACTGCTCCCAGCATGGCTACCATAACCATTGTTCGAATGCTCAGTTTTGATGCGGACTGTGCTGCCGTGTTTGTGTTGTTGCTCATGTTCTTTTCTCCTTTTTCTTCTTGATTTTTTGCAGGAAACGGATTCCATTTCTCTGCGATATAAAAAGGAAAACTTCTGACGTATATGGTATATAAAACAGAATCCTGCTTTGCAGGATTCCCCGCCTGCGGCTGGGCTGCAGCGCAGCCATTTTCCTATCTGCCGCAGTGCGATCCAACCCGGAGGGTTTTTATTATACCATAGGAAAATGTGCAGCAATTATCTATGGTACAAAAGACCCCGAAATGATTCGGGGTCTGATTATGCATAACATTAAAAAACTTTCATGCTGTGCTCATCTTCTCTCATCCAGACTATACTGTCGGTATTGGAATTTCACCAATTCAGCTGCATTACACAGGTCGCGGACTATACCGCCGGTGGGGAATCACACCCCGCCCCGAAGATTTCCTTTTTTCCATTGGTCATTATAACCCATTATTTCCGGTTGTGCAAGTATATTTTTAGGTTACTTTGCACAATTTTTTTGGTGATTTTTACATAAATCTACGACTCTGATTGATAAAAGAGTTTACTGAAAAGCGCTGAAGTAGAAATCTCAATTATATCCTATTTCTATCTCTTACAATCAATTCTCAATTGCAAACTTCTGGAACTCAGGAAACTCTTCCAAAAATTCATCACATTCTGACAACGGCGTATCTTTAACATATCTGTCATAAAACTCTGAATCAGTCATCCTGACAAAATCCAATACTCTATCCAGTTCATCATCATTATACATTCCCATATACTACCTCCTCTTGCGAATTATAGTTATTTTAATGACTATAGTCAATTATGAAACTATATTTTATGCTTTTCCTATAATCTTGTAAAGAGGTAAGCAATGATAAGTTATACTCCGTTTTGGAATACTCTGCGGAATTCCCAGGAATCTACATACACATTAATAAACAAGCATCATATTTCCAGTGCGACCATTGACAAGCTGCGCAAGAATAAGCCTTTGAACACAACTACGCTCAATGACCTGTGCAGAATCCTTGACTGCCATCTGGAAAGTATCGCAGAATACATACCGTCCGACAACGACCAGATATTATAAACTTATGCTCTATGAATCGTAAAAAAATAGGCTTACCGGCCTGTTACGTCTGATATGCCTTTCTGATACAATCTACATATGGTATAGCCGTAGCAGATAAAGTGTAATATGAAACAAGTTCTCTTGATAATTCATGATGATTTTCATCATACAAAACATTAAAAACCAAATAAGCTGCACCATCTCCATTTTCAGAGTACTCTTCGGCTTCCTCCATCACGAAATCATCAAAATTTTCATAGCCACTACCTGCGTTAAAATGCAAGTTGTTGTACTTTTGACACCCACATCTTATTTATTTGAATAATAGAAGCTCCACGAACGTCTTATCACGTTCATGGGGCCTGCACATATGCTCGATATTTTTTATCAAAGCTTTTATTTATACAACAAATAATATTCATCCCACACAGATACCGGAAAATACCTCTCCCAGTCATAAAAATCTATGGTGTAGATGTGCTCTGCGATCTTCCAAAGCAGTTCCTGCGCTATTTGGGCTTCCCTTGTTGCGATGCCCTTCTTTGTTTTCTGCAGTGAGATCTCCTGCAATTCCTGCTTTGTCATGTTTTCCATTCTGGCTCTTGCGTTTCTCATATCCGTGTCCTCTCCTGAATATCTATTGTCGAAAAAAGTATTTCTACAGTATATATATTCGGGAAATGACAAATTATGACAGCTTTTTTCGCAGATTTTTTTATTTTCTCTAAAACATCTTCTTTATCTGATCTTCCTTATTTTACTTCCACAAGTTCAATCCTGAAATTCAGTTCTTTTCCTGCCATCTCATGATTTGCATCAAGTGTAATGGTCGTACTGTCCTTTGCTGTGACCTTGACCGGGAACGGCTGACCCATTGCATTTGACAGATATACCTGCTGGCCCACCGTCAGATCCTCTGATCCCGGAAGCTGTGCGATCTCAAATGTCATGATTGCTGCCGGATCCGGCATTCCATACGCTTCCTCAGGCATCAGATGTACTTCTGTGATCTGACCAACTTCCATATCTGCAACAGCTGCATCAAATCCTTTGATCATCATGCCGGCTCCACATACGAATTCCAGGGGTTCTCCGCGATCATAAGAAGAGTCAAACTGCGTTCCGTCATTGAATGTCCCCTTGTAATGAACCCTGCATGTTTTTCCCACATTTTTGCCTTCCATTGTGCTATGGCTGCCGCATCCGCCACAGGAATGTCCTTCCCCGTGTCCGCCGCATCCATGTTCTCCGCAGGCATGTCCCTCTTCATGATCGTGATGATGACAATTTGAACCTGTAGAGATCAGTTCTCCTCTTAAATATGCCTCGACAGCCTCATCCGTGTTTCCTTCTGCCCCGGCGATCAGTTCTACTCCAGCTTCCTGAAGGGCTGCCTGTGCACCTCCGCCGATTCCGCCGCAGATCAAAACGTCCACTCCCTGATCTGCCAGAAGCCCGGCAAGTGCCCCATGTCCGGTTCCGTTAGAACCGATCATTTCGCTGGAAACCACTTTCTGATCTTCCACCATATATACCTTAAAGTTTTCTGTTCTTCCAAAGTGCTGAAACACTTCTCCATTCTCATAAGTTACTGCAATCTTCATGTTCTATTCCTCCAGATTATTATTTTCCTGTTCCGTTTCAGCTTATCATAGTTTTGATGATTTCTCCACAAGATTTTCCTGTTTCGCCCTTCTGTTTCCATTTATGGCCGCTGCCTGATCTTTTCCAGCATATTTTCAATAAATATCCCATACCCTTTTGTCGGATCATTGACAAACACATGGGTTA
>JAEDFS010000018.1 GCA_016297895.1 Marvinbryantia sp. | reverse complement strand
CTACAGACTATATGATCTATGTATTTATGATGCTGGCAGCGGCAGGATGTGCAGGTGGAGCACTTTACGGAAGAAAAAGAAAACAGAAAAAGTAAAAAGCAGTAAAGACAGAAAAGAGGAGGCTCCCGTGTGATGCGGGAGTCTTCTCTTTTTCTGGATAGGTCAAACACTTTCTATTCACAGGAAGATTTTCCTTGACAAGAATTATACCGTTCGGTATACTCGACTTATATAAGGAAGGAAGTGTGCATGGAAAACAGAGAACGGATTTTGGAATGTGCCTTTGACCTGTTCTGCCAGCGTGGATACGATGCGGTGGGTGTGCAGGAGATCTGCAGTGAGGCAGGAATCACCAAGCCTACGCTGTATCATTATTTTGGAAGCAAGACAGGGCTTTTGAAGACTCTGCTGGAATATAAGCTGGGGGGCTTTATGGACGATCTGGACAGGGCATCCGAGTTTGGCGGAGATATGACCCGGGCGCTGTATCATTTCGCTTCAGTCATGATCGACTTTGCCAATAAAGATCATAAAGGCTATATGCTTTTGATGACGATGTGTTATTCTCCCAGAGAAAGCGAGACCTATCAGGCTGCAAAGCCCTATATCAAAAATATTTATAATCTGGGCGTGCGGCTGTTTGAGCAGGCAGCACATCTGCTGGGGAATATGAATGGAAGGCAGGAGCAGTTTGCCATTGGATTTGTGGGCCTGATCAATCATTATATTTTGTTTTTGTGTTATCAGGATGCGGAGAAGACGGAGATCTCGGAGGAGACGAAGAAGAGTCTGATCCATCAGTTTATGCATGGGATCTACTCATAGATGGGATTTAATGAGAATGTATTTATAAGGGAAGGGGATAAAAAATGGAACTTAAGGATATCCGGATCGGAGAACTGGATCAGTACCTGTTTGGACAGGGGACACATTATGATATTTATCAGAAGCTGGGAGCACACCCGGTGACGGATGGCGAGAAAAAGGGCGTGTATTTTGCAGTGTGGGCGCCGCATGCCGCAAAGGTGAACCTGGTGGGAGACTTCAGCGACTGGGATGAGGAAGCGTATGAGATGACCCGGCTGGAGCCTCTGGGAATCTATGAGATCTTTGTAGAGGGGCTTGGTGTTGGAGAAAAGTATAAATATCTGCTCACTACGGGTGACGGCCGTACCCTTTATAAAGCGGATCCCTTTGGAAATCATGCAGAGCTTCGCCCCGGAACGGCATCCAGGGTAACAGATATCTCCAAACTGAAATGGGGAGATTCCAAGTGGATGAAGAGACGGGAAAAGATGGATCTGGATAAGACTCCCATGTCCATCTACGAGGTACACCCCGGTTCCTGGAAAAAGCATCCGGCTTCCGAGCAGAATCCGGACGGATTTTATAATTACCGGGAGTTTGCCCATGAGATCGCAGATTATGTAAAACGGATGGGATATACGCATGTGGAGCTGATGGGTATTGCGGAGCATCCCTTTGACGGTTCCTGGGGATATCAGGTGACCGGGTATTATGCTCCCACAGCCCGTTATGGAACGCCTCAGGATTTTCAGTATATGGTAGATTACCTTCACAAAAATGATATCGGTGTGATCCTGGACTGGGTACCGGCTCATTTTCCGAAGGATGCCTGCGGCCTGGCGAATTTTGACGGACAGCCGCTTTATGAGTATGCGGATCCCAGAAAGGGAGAGCATCCGGACTGGGGAACCAAGGTATTTGATTATGCGAAAAATGAAGTGAAGAATTTCCTCATCGCCAATGCACTGTTCTGGATCGAGAAGTTCCATATTGACGGACTTCGTGTGGATGCGGTGGCTTCCATGCTTTATCTGGATTACGGACGTTCCGGCGGACAGTGGGTTCCCAACATTTACGGCGAGAATAAGAATCTGGAGGCCATTGAATTCTTCCGTCATCTGAATTCTGTGGCGACAGGAAGAAATAAGGGAACCATGATCATTGCCGAGGAATCTACGGCATGGCCACAGGTGACCGGAGATCCCAAAGACGGCGGTCTGGGCTTTACCATGAAGTGGAATATGGGATGGATGCATGACTTCCTGGAATATATGAAGCTGGATCCCTATTTCAGAAGCTATAATCACAATAAGATGACCTTTTCTATGACCTATGCCTTTGCGGAGAATTTCGTGCTGGTGCTGTCTCATGACGAGGTGGTTCATCTGAAATGTTCCATGATCAATAAGATGCCGGGTCTGTATGATGACAAGTTTGCCAACCTGAAGGCAGGATACAGCTATATGTTTGGCCATCCGGGCAAGAAGCTTCTGTTCATGGGTCAGGAATTTGCCCAGTTCCAGGAGTGGAGCGAAGCGAGAGAGCTGGACTGGTATCTGCTGGGTGAGGAAAAGCACCGTCAGATGCAGGATTATGTCAGCGCACTTTTACATTTGTACAAAGAAGATCCGGCAATGTACAGCCTGGATCGTTCCTGGGAAGGTTTTGAGTGGATCAATGCGGATGATTATTCCAGAAGCATTTTCAGCTTTATCCGTCATTCGGACGATGGAAAGAGCAATCTGGTCTTTGTGATCAACTTCACACCGGTTGCCAGGGAAGGATATGAGATCGGAGTGCCGCAGTCAGGCAGCTACAAGCTGGTTCTGAACAGTGATGACGAGCAGTATGGCGGAAGCGGTGCGCCCAAGGCAGCTTCCTACCGGGCGAAGAAAGGGGAGACGGATGGCAAACCCTATCATCTGACCTATGATCTGCCGCCTTACGGAGCGGCTGTGTTCCGCTATGAGAAGAAGGCTCCGGCTGCAAAGAAAAAAACAGCAGGAACAGCGAAGAAAAAGGCTTCCGGTACAGGCAGAAAGAGAACTGCGGCGAAATCGGAGTAACTTTACATATTTCATCTGACACTTAAAAAAATTAAGTATTTGGAAATTGTGCTTGACAATTGAAATAAAGGAAAGTATAATTCACAACATCAGAAACAAAGAGGTTTCGGTAGAGCAAGCTGCCGGAACCTTTTTGTGATATGAGAAATCATTTCTCATAAATAATCGGGACAAAACGAAGAGGTTTTGGCGGAGCATAGATCCGCCGGAGCCTCTTTTTTCGTTGACTGTTCCGGACAACTGAAGGAGGATGAAATTATGAAAAAAAGAGCAGCAAGCGCAGTACTTTCCGCAACATTGGCAGCATCTATGGTGCTTGGCACCACAGCATTTGCAGAGGAAGAGGACAACGTCATCAAGATCGGTGTGATCTGTTCCATGACCGGTGGCTCTGCAGTTTATGGTGAAGGTGCACAGAATGCCATTGATCTGGCAGTGGAAGAAATCAACTCCAGCGATTCCGAATACAAAGTCGAGATCGTAAACGGCGGCAAGGTAGTGGACGATGCCACCGATGCAAAACAGGCGATCAACGCATACAACAGCGTAATGTCTGAGGGACCGGAAGCAGTAGTAGGATGCTTCTTCTCATCCGTGACACTGCCTATTGCAGAACAGGCAGCGAATGACGGAATGCTTCTTCTGGCAACCGGTGCAACCAACAAGGATGTTACCTTAAAGGGCGAGACCATTTTCCGTAACTGCTTCATCGATCCCTATCAGGGCAAGATGGCAGCACAGTTTGTAAAAGAACAGGGCTGGGAAAAAGCAGCTGTGATTTACGCAAAAGATGATGACTATTCTAATGGTCTGAAGGATGCATTTATTGAGAATGCAGAAGCAAACGGTATCGAAGTGGTATACATTGGTGAGTGTACAACAAAAGATACAGACTTCTCATCCCAGGCATCCCAGGCAGTAGCAAACGGAGCTGACTTTGTTTACTATCCCTGCTTCCTGGATACCGTTCCTCTTCTGGTAAGTGCAGTAAGAGATGCTGGCTTCACCGGAGCAATCATGGG
Source organism: Marvinbryantia sp. (assembly GCA_016297895.1). GTDB lineage: Bacteria > Bacillota > Clostridia > Lachnospirales > Lachnospiraceae > Marvinbryantia. The sequence goes on along the minus strand of JAEDFS010000018.1, from coordinate 31,099 downwards.
CGGTGACGGATGGGATGGTTCCGATACCTCAGGTATGGAAGATTACTTCGATAACTGCTACTTCACCAACCACTATTCATCAGAGGATACCGCTCCTGCAGTAGCTAACTTCGTAAGCAAATATACCGAAGCATATGGCACAGAAAGCCTGAATGCATGTGCAGCACTTTACTATGATGCGATCTACATGCTGGTACAGGCAGCTGAAAACGGAGGCGGATCTGATACCGCATCTCTGGTAAAAGGTATGACCGGCATGGAATTCACTGGTGTAGGCGGAACCTTCTCACTGGATGAAAACGGAGACGCACTGAAAGCAGTTGCCATCAATACATATGAAGACGGACAGGTTAAATGGATGATGACCTTAAGTCCGGAAGGCGAGAAGACAGAATAACTGGCGACGAAAAAGAGAGATAGAAATGACTGGATGTGCACGTGTGTAGAAATACCGGGTGCACATCTGGTTTATTAAGAGGAAAGGAAGCGGGTTATGACAGTTTCATTATTTGTACAAAGTCTGATCAATGGTTTGAACCAGGGCGCCATCTATGCGCTGATCGCTCTCGGTTATACCATGGTATACGGCATTATCCGCATGATCAACTTCGCTCACGGTGATTTCATCATGATCGGATCCTATACCCTGTTTTATACGGTTCCCATCATGATCAATATCGGAATGCCGGCATGGCTGGCAGTCATCATCGCTGTGGCAGTCTGCATGACAGTTGGTGTGCTGGTTGAGACCATTGCTTACAAACCGGTTCGAAAAGCGGGTTCCATGTCAGCGCTGATCACTGCACTGGCAATGAGTATTTTCCTGGAAAACCTGGCCATGGTACTTTTCGGGGCAAAACCCCACAATGTAGCAAAAATCTTTGCTCTGCCTACCATCAATGTCATGGGTGTGGTACTTCCGCTGAATGTACTGCTGACCATTGCCATCGGTGTCGGCATCATGATCCTGATGCAGGTATTTATTAAGAAAACGAAAATGGGAAAGGCCATGCGTGCCGTTCCTCAGGATAAGGATGCAGCCATTCTGGCCGGCATCAATGTAAACCGGATCATTACGCTGACCTTTGCCATCGGCTCCGGCCTGGCAGCTGTGGCAGCTCTGATGTATTGCGCAAAGTATCCCCGTGTAACCAATGATATGGGTTCCATGATGGGTATCAAGGCATTTATCGCCGCAGTTCTCGGAGGAATCGGCATTATTCCCGGTGCCATGCTGGGCGGCATTCTGGTAGGTCTCATCGAGATCTTCGTCAAACTGTTTGCCCCGGGATGGTACGAGGCGATCACTTACAGTATCCTGATCGTGATCCTTCTGGTAAAACCGTCCGGTATTCTTGGAAAGAATCTGGGCGAGAAAGTCTGAGAAAGGGAGGGAATGATGATGAAAATGCCGAAAAAATACAAAGTATCCTATCTGATCAACCTTCTTGGACTTCTGGTACTGTACGGTCTGGCAGTATTGCTGTTTGAGTCAGGGGTTCTAGGAACTTCCACGACCTATGTGAAGGGAATTTTTACCACAGCCTGCTATACCATCGTGATGGTAACTTCCCTGAACCTGGTAGTAGGTGTCATGGGTGAGTTTTCCCTGGGCCATGCGGGATTCGTTTCTGTGGGTGCCTATGTTTCTGCCCTGGCTTCCAATGCACTTTCCGGAACCGGAATGCCGAACCTGCTGGTGCTTCTGATCGCACTGGTGATCGGCGGAATTGCAGCGGGAATCACAGGAATGCTGGTTGGTATCCCGGCGCTGAGACTGAGAGGCGATTATCTGGCTATCGTAACGGTAGCTTTTGCCGAGATCATTCGCGTGTGCTTCTGTAACTTTGAATTTACCGGCGGCGGCAAGACCATGAGCGGCATTGCCAAGCTGGCGGATTTTTACTGGGTATACTGGATCACCGCAGCCTGTGTGGCAGTGATGTTCATGTTTGTAAGAAGCCGTTACGGACGTACGGTGAAGAGTATCCGTGAGGACTACATCGCAGCAGCTGCATCCGGCATCAACGTTACCTATTACAAAGTGTTTACCTTTGCGGTGGCAGCATTTTTTGCAGGCGTGGGCGGCGGACTGTATGCACATTATATGACAGCCATGATCCCCACCAACTTTAACTTTAACTATTCCGCAGAGCTGTTGTCTGAGGTCATCATCGGAGGTACCGGATCTCTTACAGGTTCTGTGATCGGTGCAGCATTCCTTTCCGCACTGCCGGAAATGATGCGTCAGTTCTCTACATACCGTATGCTTGCTTATTCTGTGATCCTGGTTCTGGTTATGATCTTCCGGCCGGGCGGAATTTTCGGTACCTGGGAATTTTCTCTGACAGGACTGCTGATGAAGCTGTCCGGAAAAGGAAACAAAGCGGCAAAGGAGGGACAGTAACATGGCAGAAAAGACTCCTGTATTAGTGGCAAAAAGCCTGGGCATCCAGTTCGGAGGCTTAAAGGCGGTATCAGATTTTAATATGGAGATCGGAGAATCGGAGCTTGTAGGCCTCATCGGTCCCAACGGAGCAGGAAAGACCACGGTATTCAACCTGATCACCGGCGTATACAAACCAACGGAAGGTTCCTTTTACCTGAAGGGTGAGAAAATGAACGGGAAAAAGACCCATCAGATTGTTCATGCGGGAATTGCCAGAACCTTTCAGAATATCCGTCTTTTCAAAAAAATGACGGTCATTGAAAATGTAAAGGCAGCCATGCAGGAAAAGGCAAATTACAGTCTGGTGGATGCGATATTCCGTACGAAAAAATACTGGACACAGGAGGCGGAGCTGACAAAGCATGCAAAAGAGCTGCTGGAAGTCGTGCATTTGTCAGGAAAGGAAGAGATCCTGGCATCCAACCTTCCCTACGGACAGCAGAGACGTCTGGAGATCGCCAGAGCACTGGCTACCGATATGAGCTTGCTTCTGCTGGATGAACCGGCAGCGGGCATGAACCCTACAGAGACGGAGGAACTTCTGGAGATCATTAACTATATCCGGGATCGGTTCAAGGTGTCGGTGCTTTTGATCGAGCATGACATGAGCCTGGTTATGAAGATCTGTCAGAGGATCTATGTACTGGATTTTGGTACTACCATTGCATCGGGAACACCGGAGGAGGTAGCAAACCATCCCAGAGTAATCGAGGCCTATCTGGGCAAGGACGATGAGTAGGAGGGAAGAAGGATGCTGGAAATAAAAGACCTGAACGTATCATACGGAGCGGTGCATGCCATCCATGGGGTGTCCCTGAAGGTAAATGACGGAGAGATCGTATCTCTGATCGGAGCCAACGGTGCCGGAAAAACAACGATTCTGCGTACGATCTCCGGCCTGGAGAAAGCAGATTCCGGAACGATCACTTTTGACGGAACGGATCTTCGAAAGACCGAGCCAAGCAAGATCATCAGTCTGAAGCTGGCTCATGTGCCGGAGGGCAGACATATCTTCCCGGAGATGACGGTAGAAGAGAATCTGGAAATGGGAGCCTATGCGGATCCGGCCGATATGGATGAAAACATGAAGGATGTCTATGATCGCTTTCCCAGGCTTCTGGAGAGACGCAGACAGCTGGCAGGAACTCTCTCGGGAGGAGAGCAGCAGATGCTGGCGGTGGGAAGAGCATTGATGGCAAAACCGAAAATGATCCTGATGGATGAACCGTCCATGGGACTTTCACCCCTTCTGGTAAAAGAAATCTTTTCTATTATAAAGGAAGTAAATAAAAAGGGAATCACGATTTTACTGGTGGAACAGAATGCAAAGATGGCATTATCCATTTCCGACAGGGCATATGTTTTGGAGACAGGAAAGATCTCCATCGAAGGTCCTGCACAGGAATTGATGAATGATGAACGGGTGAAAAAGGCATATCTGGGACAATAGGAAGGAGAATGGGTTATGGCAGAAAAGGGAAAATTTTTTGCAGTTGCAATTACCCGTACCTGCGGCAGCGGCGGCGGAAGCTATATTGGAAAAAAGATTGCGGCAGATTACGGAATCGATGTCTATGACCGGAAGCTGCTTCGTCTGGCGGCAGATAACAGCGGCATCAATGAGAAGATCTTTGCCAGTGCCGATGAAGATACGAAGAAAACGCTTCTTTACCGGGTATCCAAAAAGGTCTATAATGGGGAGGCGATCCCGCCGGAAAGCGGCAACTTCCTTTCCGATGAAAATCTGTACAAATACCAGGCTGATGTGCTGAGAGAGCTTCTGGACAAAGAATCCTATGTGTGCATCGGACGTGCAGCCGATTATGTGCTCAAGGATAAACCCAATGTGCTGAGTGTTTATCTGGATGCACCCTATGACTGGAGAGTGGAACGGGAGACCAGGCGTCAGGGCATCAGTGCATTTGAGGCAATCCGGTATATCAACAGGCTGGACAAATACAGAGAGTCTTACTATACGTATCATACCGGGAGAAAATGGAAGGATCCCAGCAATTATGATCTGTGCCTGAATACGGCAAGTCTGGGACTGGACGGCTGTGTGTCTATGATCGAATATTATCTGAAATTAAAATTTGGAGTAGAAATGCCTTAACGAAACGCCAAAAGACGCTTTGTTCTGACAGAGAAAACGAAAGGCGGTAAAAGCAAATGTTAAAGGAACTGGCATATTATGACGGAGTGTGGGGAACCCCGGAAGAAGTAATGATCCCCTTCAATGACAGAGTACATTTTTTTGGAGATGGCGTCTATGATGCCACCGCAGGCGGAAATCATGTGGTATATCTTCTGGATGAACATCTGGATCGGTTTTACACCAGTGCAAAGGCACTGGGAATCAGGATCCCCATGGAAAAAGAAGCATTGGGAAAACTGCTGACAGAGATGCTTCAGAAAGTCGAGGGCGAGACTCATTTTGTATACTGGCAGGTGACCAGAGGAACGGCTGACCGAAATCATGTCTACGATGAAGATATGGTAGGAAAACTGTGGATCATGATCCGTCCGGCAGTTTTGAATAATCCGGATGTGCCCATTAAAGTAAATACGAAGGAGGACACCCGTTTTTATCACTGCAATATCAAGACATTGAATCTGATTCCGTCGGTGGTGGCTGCCCAGGAGGCAAAGCGGCTGGGAGTTCAGGAAACGGTGTTCCACAGAGGAGATACGGTCACGGAATGTGCTCACAGCAATGTATGCATTTTAAAAGACGGCGTATTTTATTCTCATCCCAATGACTGCTATATCCTCAGAGGTATCGCAAAACAGCATCTGATCAAGGCCTGCTATAAGCTGGGCATCACTGTGATGGAACGTCCCTTTACTCTTCAGGAGCTTAAGGATGCAGATGAGATCATTGTATCTTCTTCTTCGAATTTCTGTCTTCATGTCAATGAGGTGGACGGTGTTCCCGCAGGCGGAAAGGATCCAAAGACTTTGAAGATGATCCAGGATGAAGTAGTTCGGGAGTATCTGGAATATACAGGAAAAGAGAGTATGTTTGATGAATAAGGAAGAACTGGAAAAAAGAAATATAGGTGAGAACCTGGATATGCTGATGACCCTGGATCCCAGGGGATACGGGGTCTGCAGGATCCTTTATGACGGATGCCGCAGCAGGGTGGGCGGACCGTTGTCGGTCAATGCGGCGGAGGCACTGTGCAGTACCATCAAAGAACAGGATGTGGTATTTCTGTTTACCGGATTTGTGCTTCTGCCTTATCGGGTACCGGAAATGGATGGAATGGTAGGAACGATCCTGACAGCGAGAGCGCTGATTCAGGCATTTCATGCAAAGCCGGTGATCATTTGTCCTCAGGAGTGTGTCAAGGCGGTGATCCGGTGCGGCCATACTGTGGGATATCAGGTGTATGAAGATATGGATCTGGTGCGGGAAATGCCCTTGTGTATGGGCGTGATTCCGTTTACCAAGGATCAGGCTCAGGCAAAAGAGCAGGCAGAAAAGATCTGCGAAACCATCATGCCGGATGCCATGATCGCCATTGAAGCCCCGGGAGCCAACGGAGTGGGCAGATATCACAATGCCATCGGAAAAGATGTGACGGAACTGGAGGCAAAATCCGATGTGCTCTGGAATCTTCTCCGGGAAAAGAAGGTGCCGTCCATTGCCATCGGGGATCTGGGAAATGAGATCGGAATGCATTTTCTGGGTGATCATATCAGAAAATACATTCCCTATACGGATAAAAATGAGTGTGCCTGCGGCTGCGGAGGCGGAATTCTTGCAGACACGGAGGCGGATCATGTGATCACTGCCACCTGTTCTGACTGGGGCTGCTACGGAATGATCGCAGCGCTTGCGTTTTTGAAGAAGAATATGGAGATCCTTCATGAGGAGTCCCTGGAGGAGGAAGTCATGAAGGAGGCATCCAGAAATGGCATGATCGATATGACCGGATCACTGAGGCCGGGAATCGACGGATTTGATTTGAAAATGAATGCCGGGATCGTCAGTATGATGCGCCAGTGTACGGAATATGCGCTCCGTCACGAAGGGGAGTATGATCACTGGTACGGACCGGTACTGGAAAAAGGATTTTTTGACAGGCAGGGATAGGTATGCAGAAGAAATTCCGGATCAAACCGGTGGGCGATCAGGCGGCACTGGTGGTATTTGAACAGAAGATCGAGGAATCGGTAAATACAGAGGTGATGGAGCTGGCAGCCCGGATCGAGCGTGCGGGACGGCAGGAGATCGTGGAGACGGTGCCTGCCTTTGCTTCACTTCTGGTATATTATGATCCTCTTCGGATGGATTTTGCAGCATGTGCAAAGTTTCTGGAAAAACTGGCATCAAAGACGGGAGCGGGATCAGGCCATATGGGAAAACTGGTGGAGATTCCGGTCTGCTACGGCGGCATTTACGGAGAGGATCTGGAGTATGTGGCAAAGCATGCCAATATGACTCCCGAGGAAGTGATACGGATCCACAGCGGACGGGAATACCGGATCTATATGCTGGGATTCCTTCCCGGATTCCCCTATCTGGGCGGAATGGATGAGAGGCTGGTAACGCCCAGGCTTTCCAGTCCAAGAACAAAGATCCCTGCGGGAAGTGTAGGAATCGGCGGCAGTCAGACGGGAATTTATCCGGTGTCATCACCGGGAGGATGGCAGTTGATCGGCAGAACCCCGGTGACACTGTTTTCACCGGGTAAAGGAGGAACCCTTCCCTATGAAGCCGGGGACCGGATCCGGTTTGTGCCCATCAGTGAGGAAGAATATCTGAAAAGAAGCTGTACAGAAAAGAAGGCGGAATCATGAGTCTTGAGATAGTAAAGAGCGGTCCTCTGACCACGATACAGGACGGAGGAAGAACGGGATACGCAAAACTGGGCTACCGAAGATGCGGGGCCTGCGACAGATATGCCATGGAGCTTGCGAATATTCTGGCAGGAAACTGGGAGGACCGCCGTCAGGCGGTCATTGAGTTTACCATGCGGGGCGGTACGCTCCGGTTCGAAAGGGAAGCGGTGATCGCTCTTACGGGAGCGGATATGGAACCGAAGCTGGACGGTACTGTCATAGCCATGTATCAGCCGGTATGCGTTTACCCGGGACAGGTGCTGGAGCTTGGATTTGCAAAGACAGGACTTCGGACTTATCTGGCTGTAGGAGGCGGTTTTTTGTTTTCTGAAGTGATGGGAAGCTGCTCCACAGACAGCACCTGCGGAATTGGAGGAATGGAAGGAAGAGCGTTAAAGGACAAAGATCTGCTGCGGCTTCGGGTCTCAAGGGAGGCGGATCTGTATCGGAAGGATATTTCCGGACGGGAAAAAGAATTCGGGATCCCGGATGACTGGTTCTGGCTTCGTCATCCTTCTTATCCTTATCGCAGCGTCGGAAGGGAGCTGGTTCCCGTCATGAGAGTGGTGCCGGGCCCCCAGGAAGAGGCTTTTACGGAAAAAGGAAGAGAGACCCTTTGGCGCAGTGTATACCGGGTGGCGGCTGATTCCAACCGAATGGCCTGCAGGCTGGAAGGGGCAGAGCTGGAACGGGTAAACGGATCGGATATCATATCGGATGGGATTGTGGAGGGCTCCATCCAGGTGGCGGCCAACGGGCTTCCCATGGTGATGCTCTCAGATCATCAGACTACCGGAGGATATGCCAAGATCGGTACGGTGATCCATCTGGACCTGTCGGCGATCGCCCAGCGAAAGCCGGGGGAGAGCATCGGATTTACCTATATTACTCCGGAGCAGGCAAATGAAGCATACAGGAAAGAAGTGGAAAAATTAGAATGGCTGAAACAAGAACTTGTTACGAAACGAAAAGCCCGGCAGAGGTAAGAGCACTGATCCGGGAAGGAAGGATCACATCTCCTACGACAGGAATGTGTAATGGATATGCGCAGGCAAATCTGGTCATGCTGCCAAAGGAGCTGGCCTATGATTTTCTGTTGTTCTGTCAGAGAAATCCCAGATCCTGTCCGCTGCTGGAGGTATCCGATGCCGGAAGCTATACTTTCCCGGTATTTGGAAAAGGCTGCGACATTACGAAGGATATTCCCCGTTACCGGGTCTATGAAAAGGGGATCCTGACAGGAGAATATACGGATGTGTCCGAGATTGCAGCTCACTGCGGCTATGAGCTGGTCAGCTTTCTCATCGGCTGCAGCTTTTCTTTTGAGTCGGAGCTGCTGGAATCCGGGATTCCGGTACGGCAGATCGAAGAGGGCGTGAATGTGCCCATGTATAATACCAACATTCCCTGCGCACCGGCAGGAAGATTTTCAGGAAATATGGTGGTCAGCATGCGTCCCATTCCCCATGCCCTTGTACCGGCAGCAGTGATGGTGACCGGTTCCATGCCCAGAGTGCACGGAGCACCGATTCAGATCGGATATCCGGAAGCTATCGGGATCACAGAACTGGATCATCCGGACTACGGAGACAGGGTAACGATCCGGGAGGGTGAGGTGCCGGTGTTCTGGCCCTGCGGGGTGACCCCTCAGGCAGTGGTCATGAATTCGAAGCCGGATTTTGCGATCACCCACGCACCGGGCCATATGTTTATTACAGATGTGAAGAATGTGCAGCTGAAGCTGTAGAGAGCCGGCAAGGAGGATATCAGATGAGTGCAATTGATTTAAACTGTGATCTGGGGGAGAGCTTCGGTGCATACCGGATCGGCATGGACGAGTGTGTGGTGCCGGAGATCACTTCCGCAAATATTGCCTGCGGATTTCATGCCGGAGATCCGCTGGTCATGAAAAAGACGGTGGAGCTTTGCAGGACTTATGGTGTCAGTGCAGGGGCTCATCCGGGTTACCGTGATCTGCAGGGCTTCGGAAGACGGAATATGAAGGTATCCTGTGAAGAAGTGGAAGCGGATATCATTTATCAGGTAGGTGCATTAAAGGCCTTCTGTGACGGAGCGGGAGTCGAGCTTCATCATGTAAAGCCTCACGGCGCACTGTACAATATGGCCGGAAAGGATTATGATCTGGCGATGGCAATCTGCCGGGGAATCCGGGCAGTGGATCCGTCTCTGAAGATTCTGGCACTCAGCGGAAGCCAGATGATCCGGGCAGCGAAAGAGGCGGGAATCTGTGCAGTCAGTGAAGTATTTGCCGACCGGGCTTATCAGCCGGACGGTTCCCTGGTGCCGAGAACACAGGAGGGAGCCATGATCACGGATGAGGAAGAAGCCATCAAAAGAGTGGTGCGGATGGCTACGGAAGGAAAGGTGACTGCCATTGACGGCAGCGATATTTCCATCTGCGCAGATTCGGTCTGTGTCCATGGGGACGGAGAAAAGGCTCTGGTTTTTGTGAAAAAGATCCGAAAGGCTCTGACGGCAGCCGGAGTGGAGCTTAGGAGATTTTAAATGAAGAAAGCACTGATCTACGGAATACTGGCATCTCTGTTTTTTGCCTTCACGTTTATTTTTAACAGAAGTATGAATCTGGGAGGCGGTTACTGGATCTGGAGTGCCAGCCTGCGGTATTTCTTCACTCTTCCCATTTTGTGGTTCCTGGTGAAAGGCCGAAAGGAGACAGCAGCGGTATATGGGGAGATCAAGGCTCATCCCATTTCCTGGCTTTTGTGGAGTACAGTGGGATTTGGACTTTTTTATGCACCGCTGACACAGGCATCGGTATATGGTGAGTCCTGGTTTGTGGCAGCTACCTGGCAGATCACCATCGTGGCGGGAATCTTTCTGACCCCGTTGTTTGGAAAACCGGTTCCCATGAAGAATCTGGGATTTTCCGGTGTGATCCTGGCGGGCATTTTCCTTTTACAGGTTTCCCATTTTCGGAATATGGAAGTGGCGCATATGGGAATGGCATTTCTGCTGATTCTTCTGGCTGCCTTTTCCTATCCCCTTGGAAACCGGAAAATGATGAGCAAGTGCCCCGGGAAGATGACTACACTGCAGCGGGTCTACGGAATGACCCTTTGCAGCATGCCTTTCTGGATCCTGCTGTCTGTATACGGTGCGGCGACACATGGCCTGCCGTCTTCAGGACAGGTGGTGCAGTCTTTTGTAGTAGCGCTGTTTTCCGGCGTGGCTGCGACGCTGTTGTTTTTTGAAGCGACAAATCTTGTGCGGCATAATCCAAAACAGCTTGCGGTCATTGAAGCTACTCAGTCAGGAGAAGTGCTGTTTACCCTTCTTGGGGGTATTTTGTTTCTGGGAGATCCGGTTCCGTCGGCAGCTGGGTTTGCAGGAATCCTGCTGATCGTAGCAGGAATGGTGGGCACAAGCCTGGTGTCAGCAAAATGATAAGGAGGAGCCTATGCAGAAACACGAACTGGATAAAATTGACAGAAAGATACTGAATATTCTGATGGTGCAGGCGAAAAAGCCGTTGAAGGAAATTGCAGAGGCTGTATTTCTGTCCATACCTGCAGTGTCGGCCCGCATTGAAAAAATGGAGCGGGAAGGATATATCCTTGGATATCAGGCGGAGATCAATCCGGCATTGATGGGATATGGGGCAAGAGCGTTTATCCAGCTGGAAGTGCCTCAGGAAAAGAAAGAACAGTTCTATCGTTATGCATCTTCGCATCCCCAGGTCATGGAATGCAACTGTGTGACAGGAGAATATTCCATGCTTCTGCAGGTGTGTTTTCCTTCCATGGAGGATCTGGAACATTTCACCGGGGAACTGCAGCAGTTCGGGAAAGCCAGGACGCATGTGGTGTTTTCCACACCGGTGCGCCATCGCGGGATCAGAGTAGAAGAAAGTTGACAGAAGCAATAAAAAGAGAAACGGTGTAAAGTCTGTTGAGGATTTAAGACTTTACACCGTTTTTGTATGAGCAGCTATCTATGCTTCTTTTTTTCGGTACAGGATCCGAATGGAATTCAGTACACACAGCATGGCAACACCGCTGTCGGCAAAGACGGCCATCCACATGGAAGCATGCCCGGTGAGACCGAGTATCATGACAAGGACCTTGATCAGAAGAGAAAATACCACATTCTGCCAGGAGATACGAAGAGCAGAACGGGCGATCCGGATAGCCAGCGGAATGGAATTCATTGCGGAGTTCATGAACACCACATCTGCCGCTTCGATGGCAGCATCAGCACCGCTTCCCATGGCTGCGCCCACGTCTGCACCGGCGAGAACGGGAGCATCGTTGATTCCATCTCCTACAAACATGACGGACTGGTGGGCAGCCCGGATCCGGGACAGTTCTGACAGCTTATCCTCCGGGAGCAGTTTTGCGTGAACTTCATCAATACCAACCTGGGCAGCTACCGTATCGGCACTGTCCCTGGCATCACCGGTCAGCATGGCTGTGACGATACCCAGAGATTTCAGGGACTGTACAGCCGATCCGGCATCCTTTTTAATGGTATCGGAAATCATCAGATAACCTTCCAGAATACCGTCTGCGGCGATCAGCACTTCGCTGCCGAAGTTGTTGTCCGGCTGGTAAGAAGACAGATCCACATGGAACCGATTCATCAGTTTCCGGTTTCCGCAGAGAATCACCTGGTCCTGAAGTATGGCCCGGATACCGAAGCCGGGAAGTTCTTCCAGCGTTTCCGGATGGGCAAGAGGAAGAGCCTTTTCTTTTGCAGCTGAGACGATGCTTTGGGCAATGGGATGAGTGGAATTCTGTTCACATCCGGCAGCCAGAGAGATCAGGTCGTCTGCTGCTTTTGCTCCCAGGGAAATCACATCCTGAACCACAAAATTTCCTTCCGTGATCGTACCTGTTTTATCCATAACTACGGCATGAACTCCGGCCAGCTGTTCCAGTGCGATTCCGCCTTTGAAGAGGATCCCCTGTCTGGAACCGGCTCCGATCCCGGAGAAGAAGGCAAGGGGAACACTTAATACAAGGGCGCAGGGGCAGCTGATGACCAGGAAGGTCAGAGCGGTGTACACCCAGTGATTCCAGTCTCCGGTGAAGAGCGAAGGAATGATCGCCGTACACAGGGCCAGGATCACCACAAAGGGAGTGTAGATCCGGGCAAAACGGGTAATGAAGCGATCCATTTTCGGTTTGCTTGCGGCAGCATTTTCCACGGAATCGAGAATTCTGGTTACCATAGATTCTGACAAGGGCTTTTCCACCCGCAGCTTCAACTGTCCGGAAGTATTCACGCATCCGGAGAGAAGGCTGTCACCGGGCTGACAGAGGATGGGAACCGGTTCGCCGGTGATCGCAGAGGTATCAATGCGGCTTTCCCCCTCCAGTACTGCGCCGTCCAGAGGAATCCGGTCACCGGGGCGGACCAGAATGATGTCGCCCACGCAGGCTTCTTCGGCAGGAATCACACGGATTTCTCTGTCAGCCAGAAGGTTTACGGTCTCCGGGCGGAGATCCACGGCATCCATGATCTGGGAACGGCTTCTTTCTACAGCAACATGTTCAAAAAATTCCCCAATCCGATAAAACAGCATTACTCCTACGGCTTCAGGATATTCCCGGATCACAAAGGCACCAAGAGTGGCAAGACTCATCAGAAAGTTCTCATCGAAGATCTGACCCTTGAACAGATTCTTTCCGGCAGTCAGCAGAACTTCGCCTCCGAGAAGGAGATAAGCTGCCAGGTTCACCAGGAAAAACAAAAGCTCAGAACCGCCCCGCTGCTCCAGAAGCTTGCCAAGAATTAGGAGTACAGCGCCGATGGCAAGTGAGATCACGGTTTTGGTGTTTTCGGAGAGCCTTCCGGAAGGATTTTCTTTTCCGGATACTTTCGGTCGCTGTGTTGCTGTTCCGCCTGAAGAAGTCTCCCTGGGAACAACTTTTACTTCCGATTCAATAGAAGCACAGATTTCCTGAATGGAGGGAAGCAGTTCTTCCGGATGTTCGGCCAGAAGCCGGAGCTGCCTGGTAGCGAAGGTGATCGTGGCGTCACTGACCCCGTCCAGTTCATTGATGCGGCGTTCCATTTTTGCGGCACAGTTGGCGCAGCCCAGATTCTCCAGAATATAGATCTGCTTTACTTCCTTTCCGTTTAAAGGGCGGGGAGTGTGCTTGTCATGGTCATGATGCTCGTGATCATGGTCGTGTTCGTGGTTGTGTTCGTGGGAGCAGCCGCAGTGCTCGTCATGGTCATCATGGTCGTGTTCGTGGTTGTGTTCGTGAGAGCAGCCGCAGTGTTCGTCATGGTCATGATGCTCGTGATCATGGTCGTGTTCGAGGTCGTGTTCATGAGAACAGCCGCAGTGTTCGTCATGATCATGATGTTCATGGCTGCAGCAGGATGTATGTTCTTTCATAGATAAGTCCTCCGGAATGATATAGTACAAACATATGAACAATTATTCATATGTTCATTATAAGACAGGGAAAAAGAATTGTCAAGGTGAAGATTGGATGTTGGGTCTATACAGTCTGTATAGGCCCAACGGTCTTACGTTGAGAACAAAAAAGTGCTGCAGAAACTCTGCAACACCTTTTCATTCATGTAATACATGAATGCAGCCACAATGAAGTTGTAATTTAGAATCCTGAGGACAGGATCTATATATGGAATCAAATGTATTCCTTATCTTTATCTTCCGAATACGGAGAAACTTACATAATATTCACAAATCATCTCATTAAGTGTACTCATCATTTTCTTCATAACCATTTCCTCCTGTTTCTTTCTTACTATTCTGTTTAGGAAATCCGGATTTCTTTTTGTTGATATTACTTTACCATGTTGACGTTTATATGTGAAATACATATAATAGATGCATAATAATACTTATAGAGTATTGAGGAGGAGAATATGGAACTGAGACATATCCGGTATTTCCTGGCGGTGGCGGAAGAACTGAATTTTACCAGGGCTGCAGAAAAACTCTGTATCGCACAGCCGCCTCTGAGCAGGCAGATCCAGGAGCTGGAAGAGGAACTGGGAGTGAAGCTGTTTATACGCAGGCCCCATCTTGTGCAGCTTACGGACGAGGGACAGTTGTTTCGCCAGTATGCGGTGCAGATTCTGGATCTGGTGGGAAAATCATCGGAAGAAGTGAGGGAAATGAAAGAGGGGCTGCAGGGGACTTTGTATCTGACCTCTGTGGAGGGGCATGCCCCCAGACTGTTTTCGGAGTGGATCGCAGGATTTCACAGGATCCATCCTCATGTACAGTATAATCTGTGGAACGGAAATTCCGATGATGTGATGGCGAGGGTCGTGAAGGGACTCTGTGATCTGGCGATCATTATGGAGCCGTTTAATGGAGAAGGAGTAGAATCTCTGCGTGTTTATGAGGAACCCTGGGTTGCCATGATGACGAAGGATCATCCGCTGGCCGGGGAGCTGGGAGAGGAGATCGATCTGGAAAAACTGGCACCCTATGATCTCATCATTCCGTCCAGGCAGTCCCGGCTGGCGGAGATTGAAAAATGGTTTGAAGAGAGTGGGACAAAGCCTGTGGTGCGGTGCCGTATCGCACATATGCTGAATGCCTATGAGCTGACGGAACAGGGAGTAGGTGTAGCCATCTATCCGGCTGCTGCGGCAGAAACGATAGGCCGGGACACACTGTGCATCAAAAAAATCACACATCCTTCTGTGACAGCATCCTATGTGCTGATCTGGAATGAAAAAAGGCAGCTCTCCCATGCGGCGAAGGAATTCCTGAATTATATCAGATGGAAGATGACTCCCGCCTCTCCAGAGGGCGAGTAAGAAATATAAATCAGTGGCGGGTGTCAATCTTCCGTCTGAGCGAGAATCATAACAATTATTGATTTCGGAAAAAAATCTGCTATACTGATGATACCAGGGTGCTGGATGTCCGGGGGACATCCGTTTAGCACCGACCGTAGCGGAGTGAAGAAGTGGGAGTGCAAAGCACGGAACAATCCGTAGGTATCATAGCTGGGATCAAAAGATGATGACATGCATCAATATGACTTGAAAGAAGGGACAGAATATGGAATTGTTAAATGGACGCCCGGAGACAAATGAGGGCAGAGAGGAAAAAGAGATCCGGGTCTATGATCTTCTGGACTCTCTTGGTATATCCTATCAGAGGACCGATCATGAGCCGGCCGAAAATATGGAGGCATGCAACAGCATAGACCGGATCCTGGACGTGGTGATCTGCAAAAATCTTTTTTTGTGCAACCGTCAGAAAACAGACTTTTATCTTCTGATGATGCCGGGGGACAAGCCTTTTAAGACCAAAGAACTGTCATCCCAGATCGGAAGTGCCAGGCTTTCCTTTGCATCTGCAGAGGATATGGAACGATATCTGGATATTCTCCCGGGTTCTGTCAGTGTGATGGGTCTGATGAATGATAAAGAAAACCATGTCCGGCTTCTGGTGGATGAGGATGTGCTGAAGGGAGAGTATGTAGGATGTCATCCCTGCGTAAACACATCCAGTCTGAAACTTCTGTCCGGGGATGTGTTTACCACATTTCTGAATGCAGTGCATCACGATATGACAGTGGTCAGACTGAAAGGAGAGGCCTGATGAGAAATACCAACAATTATCTCATCCGGAGAGATGCGGCAAAGGAGCGTTTCCTGCTGTTTGACCAGGAGGAGATCATTGAGAAATGGAATCTTTTGGCAGATCAGACGTATCTATATGTCACATTTGTAAATGAGGAGTATCGGATTCACCGGGAAAGCGGAACTGTAGAAAAGGGGTTCAAAGAACCGGCAGGACTGCAGGAAGCAGGATTCGAAGAGGTTCTTTCTATTTTTGATCTGCTTTGCCATGGAAAAACAAAGGCCCGGATTTCTGGAAACTGGGCTCCGGTCAACAGTCTGAAAGGATGTCCTCCTTCAGCAGGAGTGCCGGAGCAAAACGGTGGAAGGTTTGCGGATCTTTTTGACCGGGAACCGGAAAAATTCAGAACTGTCTGCGAAAAGATGGGAGGCTGCCCGGTGGATATGGGAGATGTCGGATATGAATTTCCGGTGTTTGCCGATCTGAAGGTTCGTCTGAAGCTGTATCGCAGGGATGAAGAATTTCCGGCCCAGGCGGTATTTTTGTGGGATATGAATACGCTGGAATATATGTATTATGAAACAACTTATTATGTAAAAAACTGGCTGATACAAAATATAGAGGTTCTTATGTCTTAAGAAGGAAGGAGAAGCAGATGAAAATCGGATTTATCGGATGTGGAAATATGGCAACGGCCATGATCAGAGGCATCCTGGAGAGTGGGAGTGCAAAGGCGGGGGAGATCATAGCTTCTGCAAAGTCTCAGGGGACAAAGCGTAAAATAAAAGAAGAGCTGGGGATCTGTCCGGCAGAAGACAATCGTGAGGTGGCAGAGTCGGCTCAGGTGATCTTTCTGGCAGTGAAGCCGTTGTACTATGAGGAAGTCATTGAGGAAATCAGAGACTATGTAAAAGAAGATCAGGTGATCGTGACCATTGCACCGGGAAAAACTCTGAAATGGCTGGGAGAGGCCTTTGGCAAACCGGTGAAGATCATTCGCACCATGCCCAATACACCTGCTATGGTAAAAGAAGGAATGATGGGGCTGTGTAAAAATGATCTGGTGACAGAGGAAGAAATGAACCAGATCTGCCGTCTCTGTGAAAGCTTCGGACAGGCGGAAGAAGTGCCGGAACGGCTGATGGACGTGGTAGTAGGAGTATCCGGAAGTTCTCCGGCTTATGTATTTCTGTTTATTGAGGCCTTGGCCGATGCTGCAGTTGCGGATGGAATGCCAAGAACCCAGGCATATAAATTTGCTGCGCAGAGTGTGCTGGGAAGTGCAAAAATGGTGTTGGAGACCGGAATGCATCCGGCAGTGCTGAAAGATATGGTCTGTTCCCCGGGAGGCACGACCATGGAAGCTGTGAGAGTGCTGGAAGAGAAAGGACTTCGCAGTGCAGTGATCGAAGCATCGAAAGCATGCGTAAAAAAAGCCGGAGACATGTGATCTCCGGCTTTTGGCAATTCTATAGTAAATGTTTTTGTTCTCTTCTGTATCTGGAAGCTGTTTTCTCCGACTGAAGTCTGGGCTGATATACCAGATGGTAAGTAGCAAAATTCAGAATAAATGCACCGAGCACATCAACGATCGTATGCTGCTTCAGAAACAGGGTAGAAGCAATGATCAGGATACACAGGATCAGAGAACTGCGGACAATGACCGGATGCTTCTGCAGAGATTCACTCTTTGCCACTGCCGTATGAATGGCGATGGAATTAAAGACATGAATACTCGGAAATATATTAGTAGAGGTATCGGTAAGATACAGGCCGCGTACCATATCGGTGAAAACGTTGTCCCTGGGAAATGTTGCCGGGCGTAACGTATGACCATTGGGCCAGATCAGTGAGATCACCAGGAACAGGGTCATACCGATGCAAAGATTGGTGATCAGCAGATAATACTGTCTCCGCTCCTGTTCAAGGAGCCCAAAATACAGAATTCCGGAGGCTACATAGAGAAACCACAGAAAGTACGGAATCACAAACAGTTCACAAAAAGGAATCAGTCTGTCATATTTTGAAGAAAGCAGATGCAGACGGACACCGGTACGGTTTTCTACATAAGCAAAGACAGACAAATAAAAAATCATGTAAACAGCTATCGGCATCAAATGTCGATATTTTTTCAAAAATTCTTTCCAGAAAGCCATCATTATTCTCCCCCGGGGCTTTTCCGTTTCCCACCTGTTCAGCCAATTTGTTCGAATAACGTTATAGCATGCTTTTTTTAGAATGACAATAGGGTTTTTCCTTTTTTAAGAAAATTTTATGGTTATTTCAAGTTTTCAAAAGGAATAAAGCATGGTATACTGAAAAAATATGAAACAGTTATCCTGACAGAACATAAGGGGGATATAGTATATGAAAAAATTCTGGAAAAAGGGAATTGCGGCATTATTAAGTGCATCCATGCTCATGACCGGCTGCGGGAGTATGGTAATGGCGGAAGAAGTGACAGAGAGCGTCACGGCGGCAGTGGAGGAGCCTGTCGCTGCGGCGGCAGAGACAGAGACTGCGGTGACAGAATCGCCGGCTACGGAGGCACCGGCCACAGAAGCACCGGCCACGGAAGCGCTGGCCACAGAAGCACCGGCTACGGAGGCACCGGCCACAGAGGCACCGGCCACGGAAGCACCGGCCACGGAAGCGCCGGCTACAGAGGCACCGGCCACGGAAGCGCCGGCTACAGAAGCGCCGGCTACAGAGGCACCGGCCACAGAGGCGCCGGCTGCAGAGGCACCGGCTACAGAGGCACCGGTGACAGAGAAGAAAGCTGCAGAAAAGATCTCTGAAAAAGAAACTGCGGAAAGTGAGACCGAAGAAGAAGGGTATATCTTTGAAGAGAAAGATTATACAGTTGAAGTGGAACTCCCGGATGATGTGAAACTTCCGGAAGGGACTGAATTAAAGGTCAGAAAACTGAAAAAGTCAGACGAGACCGGAAAAGAAGACCTGGCTGTTGCGGAAAAAGAGGCAGGGACAGAATTTTCGGAATATGAGATCTATGATATCTGTTTTGAAAAGGACGGAAAAGAGGCAGAGCTCAAAGAACGGGACAAAGAGGACCTGAAGGTGATCTGGACCTTTGAAAAGGATGCCTTTGACGGATCTGATTTTACAAAAGAAGAATTGAAGATCTACCATATAAAAGATATGACAGAGCAGGAGCTTTCAGAAGCAAGGCAGAAGGCGGAAGAAGAAAATGACACGGATAAAGTGTATGAGCAGAAAGCTGTGGAACTGAAAACCGATATCACCTATACGTCGGGGAAAGACGGAGTAGAGAAAGTGACGTTTCAGACAGATGGATTTTCAGATTATGTATTTGCAGTGATTCCGGAAGAAACGGAGACTGAGACTGAGACAGAAACGGTAGCTGTGACGGAAACTGAGATCGCAACGGAAGCCGAAACGGAGAACTCTTCAGAGACAGAAACAGCGGAGACTGAGACAGCCGCAGTGGAGGATGCAGCGATCGCCCCGGTCAATGAGGGGGGCAGTGCAGATTTGACAGAGACAGGACCGGTACTTACCGTTCAGCTTGGGCTCAGGGGAGCATCAGCCGGCGAAAAACCGGAGAGCTGCCAGTTGAAGATCACAGGTGAAACGGCAGAACCGGCGCTGGTGACGATCAAAGATGATAAAGGAGCTGCCATCGCAGGAGTATCCTATGATGAAGCCGGAAAGACATGGAGCATACCGGTGAAGACTCCGGCAGAAGGAGCAGTTTCGGCGGTTCAGATCAGCGGGCTTACATCCGGAGGAGCCTATACAGTGTCCGCCGGAGGAAATGAGCTGACGGCTGACAATAAAGTGAAAGGTACGGCAGATTTTACAACGGTATACCATGTGCAGGACGGAGAAACTTTCCGTGCACCGACTCAGATACAGCTGACAGGAGATCAGACGGTTTCCGTCACAAACCTGTATACAAAAGCAGTCCTGTCTTTTGCAGATGTTACAGATGGAAAAGCGAAAGGCCTGGAAGGAATTACGTTTGGAATCAATTCAGAGAATGGTCCGGTAAAAAGCGGACTGGTGACCGACAGCAGCGGTACTGTGACAGTAAAGGGTCTGCCCCTTGGAACGTATGTGGCGCAGGTAGACGATGTTCCGAAAACATATGTGAAGAAATTGAAAGATACCCAGTCTTTTGAACTGACAGAAGAAAAAACGGATGCGGGAACGTTGTCTTTTACAACGACTCAGATCATTCTGCAGGTACAGACAATGAATAGTGACAAAGAGATCCTGACCGGAGCAGAATATAAAATAAGCGGAACCGATCTGGTTCTCAATGCGAAAAATAACAGTACCCTTTCCGGAAAACTGGAATGGGGCAAGACCTATCAGATCGAGCAGATAAAAGCACCTTATGGATATGTGAAAGCTTCGAAGGCAGTTTCTGCAGAGATCAAAAATCTGTCAGGTGCCCAGGTCATTCCGATCGAGAACAAACCTACCGAAGTGAAGGTGTCTGTGGTTTCCGCTGTAACACAGAAGGGAATCTCAGGAGTATCGCTGCAGATCCAGGATACCAAGGGAAATGCAATCACAGGCTGTAAATGGGTCAGCGATGGCAGTGCTTATACCCTGAAGGCGAAACTGGAAGCCGGAAAAAAATATCAGGTCGTTGAAACGGCTGTTCCGGATGGATATCTGAAATCAGCAGGAAAGGAATTTACCGTCAACAGTGACGGAACGGTCAATTCTGTAGTACTTCAGAATCAGCCCACCCAGGTAATCTTCTCCAGAAAAGGATATGACAGCAAAAAAGCAACTTCAGACGGCAAATATGAATACACAAATCTGAAAATGCTTCCTGGAGCGGTACTGGAAGTGCAGGATCTGAACGGAAACACCATTGAAAGATGGACGACCACCGAGGAGCCTTATACAATAGAAGGAAAGCTGGCAGCAGGCACCAAATATAAGCTGGTTGAGATTACCACACCGGCAGGATATGAAAAGGGAGGTTCCGGAGAATTTACCACCAGAGAGGATGAAAAGCCGGCAAGAGTCACCATGCAGACCAGAAAAGCCAGCGGAAAGATCCAGGTGGCTATGAGAGCGACCCTGAAGGGAACGGCGATCAAGCTGAATAAGACTTTCTACTGTGCCCTGTTCCTGGATGAAGGAAAAACAAATATGTATACCGACGGCGGAGTCAAGGCGCTTCAGATGACTTCCGATACGGTATATGCGACAGCAACCTTTACCAATGTGCCGGCAGGTACCTACTATGTGGCAGAAACAGATGCAAGTGGAAACGTGATCCGCACAGGAAGTGATTTCACAGTAACCTACACCAACGAAAAACTGAATCTTACTTCCGGAATGTCTCTGCTGGCGGAAATTGTAAATGATTATCATACAGCACCCACAAACGGATATACTACGGTAAGTGATAAAGAACTGCAGGAATCCTATAATCAGGAGTATCAGAATTATGGAGGCTCTGCACAGGCGGCAGCAACTCTGGCAGCAGGAGACGGAACCGTGGCAACAGGTGATACAACAAATATCATACTGTATGTAGTTTTGCTGGCAGCAGCGGTGCTGGTGATCGGTGCGGTATTGCTGATCCGCAAAAAACGGAAATAAGAGGAGACACAGGAATCGCTCATAGAATAAAAGCCTGGGACATATGCTTTAAAAAGCGTATGTCCCAGGTGTTTTTCATGGAGTTTCTGATCTATTTGTCTTCTTTTATGATACCGTTTGTTATATTTGGAATTGTAGGGTACGGGTTTCTAATGAAGAAACCGGTCTATGAGCTCTTTGTAAAGGGGGCACAGGATGGAATACATACCGTGATACAGATTCTGCCGACCCTGATCGGTCTGATGGCAGGGGTAGGGATTCTTCGTGCTTCCGGTTTTCTGGAACTGCTTTCCGGATTTTTTGCGGCAGGCGCGGAAAAGATCGGATGTTCCCCGGAATTGATCCCTCTGATCGTGGTGCGGATGTTTTCATCCAGTGCGGCCACCGGTCTGACCCTGGATCTGTTAAAGAAATTCGGACCGGATTCTGTCATGGGAATGACGGTATCCATTTTAATGAGCTGCACGGAAACCATTTTTTATACCATGAGTGTTTACTTTATGACAGCCGGGATCAAAAAGACAAGATATACCCTGACAGGGGCACTGCTGGCGACCGCAGCCGGGATCGCGGCAAGCGTGATTCTGGCATCGGGAATATGAAAGCAGGAACCTGTGGAAAATTCTGGACGGATTCCCTGTAACATACTGTCAGATAAGAAAAGAAAATGAAGAAATATGATGAAATTATGTGGCGTTCCCTTTGACAACCCCATATGGATATGATAGAATTGTTACAACTATGTGAACTAAAATAACATTGCCGAAATGAATAATTGTGAAATGATATAGGGGTGCGAGAAGTGGATAAATTTGAATATCAGGCCAAACTGGAAGAAATTAATAAATTAGTAGAAAAGCAGGACTATGAGGAGGCAGCCAGAATTGCGGACTCCATAGAATGGAAGCGTGTGCGCAGTGTGAGGACACTCTGTATGGTCAGCGAGATCTACGAAGCAATCGGAAGAGTGGAAGACAGTAAGGCAATTTTATACCGTGCTTACCGCCGCTCACCCAATAGCAGACAGATTTTGTACAGGCTGACAGAAGCCTGTGTTCAGACACAGGATTTTGATGATGCGGTAGAGTATTACACAGAGTATGTGAACCTGGCACCCAACGATAACAGCAAATATATTCTGAAATATGAGATCTACAAGGGACGTGGGTCATCTGTGGAAGAGCAGATCGAAGTCCTGGAAGAGTACAAGAGCAAGGAATATACAGAAAAATGGGCATATGAGCTGGCTAAATTATATGACGAAGCCGGCATGGCAGATCACTGTGTGGCAGAGTGCGATGACCTGGCTCTGTGGTTCCACAATGGCCGCTATGTGGTACAGGCTCTGGAGCTGAAGCAGAAATATGTACCCCTTACGCCGGAACAGCAGACGATCTATGACAATCCCAGTGAGATCGTGGATATGGAAACCAAGGAACAGGTAGTGGAAAAAGCAGTTCCTACTCTGGACCAGGAGATCACAAAGGAACTGCCAAGCTCCGAAAAAGATGTGATCGCAGACAGTATCATCATGAATACAGAGAAAGAGATCGCAGCCGCAGTCTCTGAACATAAAGAAGAGACACAGCAGGCTGAGGCACCTGTGCGCAAGGCACCCCCCAAAAGCTTTGATACGGTGGGGCTGCAGAATGAACTGGCAAACAGTATGAGAGAGATCCTGTCCGGTCTGAAACCGGCACCGAAGGTGGAGGAACTGGAGCATATTTCCGGAATAAGGCTTCGGTCTGAAGAGGCTGAACCCAGGCAGGAAGAGGCTCTGAAGGCAGAGCCGCAGAAGAATGAAGTGAAGAAGCCCGAGGCAGAGGAAAATCTGATGACGGCTGCTACGATCAATATCACAGATGCCCTTCGAAAAGAGATCGGCAACAGAAACCTCAGAGAATACGCCGCAGCGGTGAAGCATGCCGAAGTACAGGCGGAAGCAGGAAGAACTGTGATGGAAGAGGTTCCGGAAGCACCCAAAATGGCCCGGATGCCAGAAATGGTACAGATGCCGGTTAGAACGGAAGAACCGGTGAAGGAGGCAGAGCCGGCAAAGACAGCAGAGCCGGTACCTGCAAAGAAGGAAGAGCCGGCAAGCGAAATGCCGGATGAGCCGGTGTATGCAGAGACAGCAGAGCCGGTTCCGGTAAAAGCAGCAGAGCCGGTACCTGCAAAGGAGGAAGAACCGGTAAGAACCCCGCAGGCAGTTTCCGGACCGCAGCCAACTTTGGTGGATCCACAGTCCTATATCAGAAATGGCCTGGATGAAAAAGAAAAGAGCATGATGGGCTTCTGGAGCACGATTCGCGGTATGAATGAGCAGATCGATGCCGCAGTGACCCAGATTATGAGAAGCGTACTGACGGACAAAACGTCTGCATCCGGAAATGTACTTCTGGTGGGTGATGCAGGAAACGGAAGAACCACACTGGCTGTCGGCCTTGCAAAGGTAATCAGCCGCTGCAAGGGATTGCAGAGCGTTAAGGTGGCAAAAATATATGCAGAGGATCTGAATACAAAAGATATTGCAGCCACTGTGAATAAGATCGCAGGCGGCGTGCTGATCATAGAAGAAGCGGGAGACCTGGATGACAACACCATTGCACAGCTGTCGATGGCTATGGACTTTAAGACAGATAGTCTGGTGGTTGTTCTGGAGGATGAGAGAAGATACCTTCAGGATCTGCTTGCCCGCAATCCCCAGTTTTCACAGAAGTTTACGATCACAGTGAATGTTCCTACCCTGACTAATGATGAGCTGGTAGAATTCGGTAAGTATTACGCAATGGATAAGGACTGCGTCCTGGATGATACGGCGGCGCTGGCTCTGTATGACGGAATCGGTGCGATGCAGTCTCCGGAGCAGCCGGTAGCGATCCTGGATGTAAAAGAGATGGTGGACAAAGCCATGAAGAGTGCATGCAAGTTCAGCATCCGTAAGCTGTTTTCCACGATTTCCGGAAAGCGTTACGATGATCAGGACAGAATTATTGTGACCGGAAAGAACTTTAAGAAAATCAAATAGGTAAAAAAAGAATCTCGGAGACGGGATTCTTTTTTATAGTTTTTTAACAGAAAACAGGCTTAATATATGGTATACTTACCCAAAGAATGTGAGAATCTGAATGAATGGTGGGAACGGATATGCAGAGACTGGAAAATTATGTACAGTTGAAGGATGTTTATAAGATCTATCAAATGGGTAAAGTAGAGATCCATGCGGTGGATGGAATTGAATTCAGTGTGGATAAAGGCGAATTTGTGGTGGTAGTCGGCCCCAGCGGCGCCGGTAAGACAACGTTGCTGAATATTCTGGGAGGTATGGATACGGTTACCAAAGGGCAGGTGCTGGTAGACGGAAAAGATATTGCCAGGTACAGTCAGAGGCAGCTGACGGCCTACAGAAGGGATGATATTGGTTTTGTATTTCAGTTTTACAATCTCATTCCCAACCTGACGGCTTTGGAAAATGTGGAGCTGGCGCTTCAGATCTGCAAGCATCCGCTGAACGCCAAATCAGTGCTGGAAGAAGTGGGGCTTGGAAAACGACTGAAAAACTTTCCGGCGCAGCTTTCCGGCGGGGAGCAGCAGCGTGTTTCCATTGCCAGGGCGCTTGCCAAAAATCCGAAGCTTCTTCTGTGCGATGAACCTACCGGGGCCCTGGATTATCAGACCGGCAAGGCTATTTTGAAGCTTCTTCAGGATATGTGCCGGGAAAAAGGGATGACGGTGATCGTAATCACCCATAACTCTGCCATCGCTCCCATGGCGGATCGGGTAATCCAGATCAAAAACGGAAAAGTGGCGTCCATGAAGAAAAATGAGCAGCCGGTTTCTGTAATGGATATAGAGTGGTAATAGGGGAATTTATGAAGAAAAGAGCGTTAAGAAAAGATTTTTATATGGAGATCCGGAGAAGTCTGAACCGGTTTATATCCATTACGCTGATCGTGGCTCTGGGAGTGGCATTTTATGCAGGAATACAGTCTTCGACACCGGATATGCGGTATTCCGGAGATGAATATTTTGATGAACATAAGCTAATGGATCTGAAGGTCGTGGGAACTCTTGGGCTGACGGAGCAGGATGCGGAGGAACTGAGGAAAATCGATGGGATCGAGAAGGCAGAGCCCGGGTATATGACGGATGTGCTGTGTGGAAAAGAGACGCAGAAGGTGCTTCGTCTGGAGTCCATATCGCCTACACTCAATCAGCTTACGCCTGCCAAGGGGAGACTGCCGGAGCGTTCCGGGGAATGCTTTGTGGATGTGGAATTCCTGGATAAGGGCGGTTATGAGATCGGAGATACCATTACCTTTTACCGGGAAGAGAAAGATGACCTGATACTGAAGGGGGATACCTTCACCATCGTAGGTGCAGGCAGCAGTCCGCTGTACATATCCTTTAACCGGGGAAATACGACCCTTGGAAACGGAGAACTTTCAGGTGCCGGATATATTCTTCCGGAGGATTTCGATTCGGAAGTGTATACGCAGATCTATATGGAAGTAAGCGGAGCCGGAAACCTTACCGCATATACCGATGCCTACGATACGCTGATTGAAAAGGTGATGGATCGTGTGGAGGCGATCGAGGGAGCCCGCTGTGAGGTACGCTACCAGGAAGTGATGGAGGAGGCTCAGGAAAAGCTTGCCGATGCCGAGCAGGAACTGGAGGACGGAAGAGAGGAAGGGGAAAGTGAGCTTGCCGATGCCCGGGAAGAACTGGAAGAGGCGGAAAGTGAACTCTCAGATGGCCGACAGGAACTGGAGGATGCTAAAAAAGAGCTGGCTGACGGGGAACAGAAGGTCGCCGACGGCGAGAAAGAGATAGAGGACAATAAAGTCACCATTGCAGAAAAAGAGCAGGAGCTTGCCGATGGAAAAGCACAGCTTGCGGACGGATGGACCCAGTTAAATCAGGGAAAACAGGAGCTTGCTGCCAGAGAAAAGGAATTTAACAGCCAGTATAAAACTGCCATGGCACAAATCACATCCGGGGAAAAGGAACTGAAGGATGCGAAACAGAAGATTGCTTCCGGGTGGCAGCAATATGAAGCAGGCGTAAAAGAGTATGAGTCCGGAAAAGCTCAGTATGAAGAGGGAGAAAAGGCTTATTCTCAGGGATTGGCAGAGTTTCAGGCTCAGGAGGCTTCATGGCCGGGACAGAAGGCGGAGCTGGAAAGCCAGAAAAACAGTCTGCTCAGTCAGAAGGCAGAGCTGGAGACACAAAAGACGGATCTGACAGCGCAGAAGACAGGATTGGAAAATCAGAGGACAGAGCTTTTGAATCAGCGGGCAGCCCTGGAAAGCCAGAAGGCGGAACCGCTGAATAACAAAGAGCAGCTGGAGGCTGCCATTTCCCAGATACAGTCCGGAATCGATGGGACATCAGCGGGTATCGCAAATGCCCAGAGCAGTTATGATGCTGCCCGGACAGAACTTCAGGCAGCAGGGGAAGCACTGGCGGCTGCCCGGCAGACAGAGGCGGAGCTGGAAAGCAGGAAGACGGCACTGGAACAGGAGATTGTAAACCTGCAAGGCCAGCTGGCTGCTGAGAGCGATGAAACAAAAAGAGCAGAGATTCAAAATCAGATCTCGGAGAAACAGGTGCAGGTGGATCAGATCGCCAACCAGCAGCTTCCGGCAGCCGGAAATGAGATCAGCAGTCAGAACAGCCGTATTGCGGCGGCCCAGGAGACAGCTACCGCAGCAGAAGCGGAAAAGAATCGCCTGCAGGGTACGCTTAGCGAACTGCAGGGTCAGCTGGAGGCCCAGAATCAGAACCTGCAGACAGTAAACGGGTCAATTGCCCAGATCGATGAGGGAATCAGCCAGATCGACGGAGGCCTCAGCCAGGTGGAGACAGGAATCAGCCAGATCGACGAGGGACTTTCCCAGATAGAAAGTGCCAGGGTGCAGATCGATGATGGAATCGGTCAGATCGATGCCGGTATTTCACAGGGAGACACCGGGATAGCCGAAGGCCGGCAGAAGCTCTCAGAAACGAGAACTCAGCTCGATGAGACCAAAAAGAAGCTGGATCCGGTACCTGCACAGCTGGAAGCGTCAAAAAATGAGCTGGAAGCCGGAGAAAAAGAGATCGAAGCCAATACGCAGAAGTTGAAGGACAGCAAAAGCCAGCTTAAAGATGGAAAACAGCAGATTCAGGATGCAAAACAGACCATTGCGGACAACGAACAGAAGCTGCTCTCTTCCCAGGCGCAGCTGGAGGACGGAGAAAGACAGCTGGCAGATGGAAAACAGCAGCTTGCCGATGCCGAAAAAGAGCTTGCCGATGCGAAAGCGGAGCTGGAGGACGGAAAAAAAGAGATCGCCGATGCAGAAAAGGAATTAGCCGACGGCGAAAAGGAGCTGGAGGACGGCTGGAAAGAATACGAGGACGGCGTCAAAGAGTTTGAAGAAGAGATCGCTGACGGGGAGCAGAAGATCGCCGATGCCAAAAAAGAACTGGCGGAGCTGGAAAAACCGGAATGGATCGTCAGTGACAGAAGCTCCCTGCCGGAAAACATCGGCTATGGAGAAAATGCAGACCGGATGAGAAGCCTGGGGCAGGTATTTCCGGTCATGTTCTTCCTGGTGGCAGCACTGATCAGCCTGACCACCATGACCCGAATGGTGGAGGAAGAGCGTACCCAGATCGGTACGATGAAAGCTCTGGGTTACGGCAAGGCATCGATTGCTGCAAAATATATGTTTTATGCGCTGATCGCCACCCTTCTTGGCAGCACGATCGGTGTGCTTCTGGGACAGAAGCTGCTGCCCTTTGTCATTGTTGTAGCCTATAAGATCCTGTATCAGCATATGCCCAATGTGGTAATTCCCTATAACCTGAAATATGCGGCTATTGCCACGGGAACTGCTCTGTTCAGCACCCTGTTTGCCACATTTTCAGCATGTTACAGAGAACTTGGCTCCACACCGGCGATACTGATGCGTCCGCCTGCACCCAAAGAAGGAAAGCGCGTCCTGCTGGAACGGATTCCTTTCATGTGGAAGCCCCTGAGCTTTTCCTGGAAATCCACCATGCGGAACCTGTTCCGTTATAAAAAACGGTTCTTTATGACGGTGTTCGGCATCGGCGGCTGTATGGCTCTGATGCTGGTAGGATATGGACTGCGGGATTCCATTATGGATATTGCGAGGCTGCAGTTTGAGGAGCTCCAGCTTTATGACGGAATGGTGATCATGGACTCTGACGCATCTGAAGAGGAGAAGGAAGAACTTCTGGAATTTGCAGAGCAAAATCCGGATGTGGAAAACCAGATGCAGGTATTTCTGGAAAAAGAAACGCTCCATGTGGATAAAAAGAGTCTGAGCCCTTATGTGATGGTATGCGAGGACAAGGAACAGTTTGCAGATTTTGTGGTATTCCGTGACCGGATCCGGCATGAAGGCTATGAACTGACAGATGAAGGAGCCATTGTTACGGAAAAGATTGCAAAAGAAGCAGGTGTGGGTGTGGGAGATAAGATTATCATTGAGAATGAAGAGCTGGGGACGATAGAGATTCCCATTGCACACATCACAGAAAACTATATGGGGCATTATATCTACATGACCCCGACACTTTATGAGTCCTGCTTTGGAAAAGAAGTGGAAATGAACGAGATCCTGTTCCGGGCTTCGGAGGGAGCAAAGGAAGATGTGGCTTCTGTCGGAGAAGATTTCCTTGCATACAAAGCGGCTCTGTCCATCAGCTATACGTCCACTACTATGAGCCAGATCAATGATATGCTGGCGGCACTGGACAGCGTCATGATCGTGCTGATCATCTCTGCCGGTCTGCTGGCCTTTGTGGTATTGTATAATCTGAATAACATCAACATCAATGAACGAAAACGGGAGCTGGCTACGATCAAAGTGCTGGGATTTTATGACGGAGAAGTCAGTGCCTATGTTTACCGTGAAAATATTGTGCTGACGATTATCGGAATTCTGGCCGGTGTGGGTCTTGGAATCATACTGCACAGATTCACCATTACCACCGTGGAAGTGG
The DNA here is from genome assembly GCA_016297895.1 of Marvinbryantia sp. GTDB lineage: Bacteria > Bacillota > Clostridia > Lachnospirales > Lachnospiraceae > Marvinbryantia. Next base: position 1,604 of record JAEDFS010000018.1, on the reverse strand, counting down.
ATGCCTGTATGTTTGGCCGCAACATCAATCTTTCCAGTTTCCTGATCGCAGCAGCATTTACAGCCGGATTTTCCATTTTTGTAAATGTGGTCATGCATTTTAAGCTGAAAAAGATCGATATGGTGGAAAGCTTAAAGAGCGTAGAATAAAAAGATGTGAGGGAGAAAGAGTCATGGCAGAGCTGCCTTTGGAATTTACAGAAAAAATGAGTCAACTGCTGGGAACGGAATATGAAGCGTTTCTGCATTCCTACGATCAGCCGAGAAATTTCGGCCTGCGGGTGAATGTAAATAAGATCTCCCCGGAGAAATTTGAAAAACTGGCGCCCTTTCACCTGACCAGGATTCCCTGGACAGAAAACGGGTATTATTATGAAGAACAGGACGCACCGGCGAGACATCCGTTTTACTATGCGGGGCTTTATTATCTTCAGGAACCCAGCGCCATGACGCCCGCTTCCCGCCTGATGCCGGAACCGGGAGACCGGGTGCTGGATCTTTGTGCGGCTCCCGGCGGAAAAGCGACAGAGCTGGGTGCAAGGCTTCATGGTCAGGGACTGCTGGTGGCAAATGACATCAGTGCTTCCAGGGCAAAAGCGCTGCTGAAAAATATTGAGGTGTTTGGCATCCGCAATTCTTTCATAGTAAACGAGGTGCCCGGGAAACTGTCATCCAGATTTCCGGAATTCTTTGATAAAATTCTGGTGGATGCACCCTGCTCGGGAGAGGGAATGTTTCGAAAGGATCCGGCGGTGGCAAAAGTCTGGGACGCACAAAAGCCCCTGAACTGTGCAAAACAGCAGAAAGAGATCATCAGCCGGGCGGCTGAAATGCTTGCTCCGGGCGGCTGGATGCTCTATTCCACCTGCACCTTTTCCCCGGAGGAAAATGAAGAAGTGATCCGATATCTTCTGGATACCAACGAAGAGATGGAGCTGGCTGATCTGCCCTGGTATGAAGGCTTTGCCCCGGGAAGGGACGGGCTGGAGCAGTGTGCACGTATCTGGCCACATAAGATGGAGGGAGAAGGACATTTCCTGGCACTGCTTCATAAAAAAGCTACACAGGAAAGCGAAAAAAAGGGAAGGGAAAGTGTCCCCGAAAATACGCCGCTTGCCAATGCCGGCTTTTCCAAGGCAGAAAAAGCGGCGTTGGAAGAATTCTTCCGGGATGTGACCATGGATATGGACTGGAGCTGTGTGGAGATCCGTAAGGGGCAGGTATATTGCGTGCCCCGGCAGCTCAAAGACCAGAAGGGAATTCCCTTCCTGAGAAACGGGCTGTACCTGGGAGAACTGAAAAAAGACCGCTTCGAACCCAGTCAGTCCTTTGCCATGGCACTTAAGAAAGAAGAATATGCCGCCTCTCTTGACCTTCACTGGGAAGATCCGAGAGTCCTTCGCTATCTGAAAGGCGAGACCATAGAAGCGGATGACATTAAGACCGGCCGAAGCAAAGGCTGGCAGCTTGTCTGCGTAGACGGATACCCGCTGGGCTGGGGTAAGCTAGTGAACGGCACTTTGAAGAATAAGTATCATCCGGGCTGGAGAATGAAGGTGTAAGAATTGAGATACCGTGGCTTCGGGGTATATATCAGATTTGTTC
>JAEDFS010000124.1 GCA_016297895.1 Marvinbryantia sp. | reverse complement strand
ACACCGATCACCACTTCCTTGGGATCTGTGCCTTTCTCTGCCTTTACCGCTCCTTCATAAGAACGCTTGGGCCGCATTCTGGTCTTTCCTGCCAGACTCTGGGTACCTGCCGGGCTCACTGCCTGCTCCGGCTGTGCACCATTTTTTTTCAACTGTTCCATCACTGCTCTTGTAATGGCCTGTATCAGTTGTTCATTCACTTCCATGGCACACCCTCCTTAGAATTCATTTACATTGATGCGATGAGGAATGGCCTTAATTTCTTCCCACCGCCTGCCGTCTACCCGATAACCGGTTCCCGGTCCCATATAATCATTGGGAGTATTCACACCGGACATTACCTGGAACTGTTCATCCAGGATCGCTGCCGTGTGCATATAATCCCCGATCACTCTCTGCTTTAACATATTTAAAATGCTCTCTGCCAGAGCCGTAAATCCGCTCTCTGCCAGAGCCTTCACCACATCTACTCCGGTGATGCCGCGCTTCATCAGATCATCCGCTGCCATCAGATCCGATGCCACGTCACGTTTTAATGTATCCTTGCTGCCGTGTGCATAGGTGACTGCCTCCACCTGCTCATCGGTCACCTCTGTCAGTCCCAGATATTTAAACACGGCCTGTACTGCCTTTCCTGCCTCCCGACGGACACGGATCACTTCCTCTTCCGTCACCGGACGAAGACCTCCGTCCACCTGCATGTCTCTCTGCAGCACATTGTAATCATCAAAATCCTCTGCATCAAAATTGGAGCCGGCAAACATATTGTCATAATTAGGCTCCGCTGCATAACCGGAGAAAATAAAGTCGGTACCCGGCATAAACTGCAGCATGGTTCTTGCGGTCCTTCTCATGTCAGAATTGGAAAAACTCTGGTCATTGGAAGATGCACATTCCAGCCCTAAAAGAGCTGCCACCAGATTCTCACCCATGATCTCACGAATACCGGAGGGAACGCTGGCTGTCACTCCCACACAGCTTACAGAACCGTTCTGGATTCCCTGTGTACCTGCTCCCTTGGTCACGTACAGGCAGCGGCATTCCAGATACAGCATGGACTTTCGCTCGCTGGATCCCATCAGCACCTCAGAACCGGATCCGGAAGTAAACCGGACCTTCAAACCTCTGGATGCATAGGCGGAATTCAGAAACGCCTTGGAATACGGGGTATCATCTCCATCGATAAATACTTTTTCCGTACCATACACGGACAGAGTCTCTGCATAGGTGGTCAGTCCACGGATCCCCAGTTCCAGCTCGGTGGCTTCCTCTACTGCACACTGGGTCAGCACTCCTTTTCTTCCCACCTGGGAACCGATCAGCAGTGCAATGGCATTAAAGGGTGCGTATCTTGCCACACCGGTGGTGGTCTCTTCTTCACTGAAGCCCCTGAGAGCTCCCTCTGCCGCATCTGCTGCGATCTGAACCGGATCATCCTTCAGATTTGTAATATGAGCCTGATTTCCCGGCACCTTTCTGGCACGCATTTTCTGCATACCCATCATCATTTCCACCACATTCAGGTAGTTGATCACTTCCACCATTTTAGCCGGTGTGATACCGGAAACGATCTTTAGGATCTCTTTTCTGGAAGTATTGATATCTACGATCTTTCTGGCAATTTCCAATGACGGGATCGCCATGGATTCCTCTGCCCTGTCGATACGGATGGAATAATCCGCAATAAACTGATCCAGGAAATCAAAATCCCCTCTTTTTTTGCCGTCCAGTTCTGTGATGATCCCATTTTCCACTTTTATGGAAGGCTTGGGATCATAGGGACTTGACATTGCCACAAATCCCATCTCCGGCCATTCATCAATAAACCCGTCCTTATTCACTGCCCGCTGATCCAGCGTCTCAATTCTCTTTGATCTTTTCATATCATCTGCCCTTTCCGGGAAAACCTGTCTTTTCCTGCAACCGGTATCTGTCTTCCCCGTCTTAGAAAGACCACAGTTTGGTATAGATTTTCATAATATCTTCTTTCGTCGGAACCCTGGGATTCGCAGCGGTACATGCATCTGCCAGTGCCGCATCTGCCATCCGGTCCAAAGCCCCGAAATATGCGTCCGGTGTCAC
>JAEDFS010000123.1 GCA_016297895.1 Marvinbryantia sp. | reverse complement strand
CATTTATATTTTTCTGTATCATAACACAGATTTCACCTAAAAGTAAACGTACACTTTGCTTACACTGTAACTTCTTTCCCGGCTATAAAATATCCGCCATATCTATGTTTGATATGACGGATATTTACAAACTTATTTTACGTTGTTATGGGAATAAGCTATCTTTACTTCTGCCAGAATAGATGGATCCTCATAATTCAGAATTTCCGTATCAGCAGGTGCCGTTCTCCCCGCTTCCCAGAATACGCAGGTAATGATTCGCTTCCCGCAGCACATGATCCGCCAGAAGCGGAAGAATAATGGAACGGATCCTGCAGTTTGTGATGCCCTCTGCCCCTGCTGCCTTAAAGTCTCGATATCGTTTTGTAAGCTCCAGAGATTTTTCAGTCATCCGGTCCTCCGCTCTGCATTCCTGCCTTCCTGCTTCCTCCAGCAGGCGGCAGTATTCACCTGCAAATCCATCTGCTGTTTTCAGCAGCTCACATTCTGTGGGATCCAGAAGGCCGCGAATAAAAAGAGCATGCTCCATCATGATCTGATTCCAGAACATTTCTGTGGCTCTCATTTCCCCCACGGGCATGCATCCTTTTCTTTCCAGTCCGTTTATAATCTGCCGATATAACTTTGCCTCTCTTAGAATATGCTCGATCAGAAGGTGATAATTGGTAGTATGTAAATTGCAGGCTGCCACATCCCGCAGTATTTTTTCCTTAAACACGATTAACTCATTCAACAGCCAAAGTACCCTTCTGTTCAGCTGTCTTACCTGCTGCACATTTCTTCTGCCGACATTGATCTGGCAGGCTGCCTGCAGCCTGTGCTCCGCCTTTGTGATTTCCCCGTCGATCTCAATTCCCGTAAGGCAGGATGTCTTTTTTTCTGCCATTTCCGTAAATTCTGTTACTATTTCTCCGGAATCCAGCACTTCCTGCCTCACCAACCCGTTTGCCATACAAACCACTGTTCTCAACAGATCTTCAAACTGCTCTCGGAGCCAGTCTGCCTTATTCCGGAATCCGGTTTCCTCCGCCGGGAAGCCGGCCAGCAGAAACAGGGAATGCTCCTTCATGATTCTTACAAAAAATAAATGGGTCTCCAGCGATGTGATCACATACTGTTTCATATTTCTCCATACCTTGGTATACGGTTTCTCTACAGTATATGCACACCAATTTCCTATGTCATAAAAAGGATGCAGACAACGCTGCATCCTGATTTTTACAGAAGATGACGCACCGGTGCGGTGATCACTCTCAACATCATATAAAAGATCTTCTTCCCACCGGATAATTCCTTTCCCACATACCCGGGGCCTTCCGTTTCTTTTCCATCCGGCAGTACTTCTTTGCTTTTCTTCCTATATTCTTCTGCCATCTCTCTGAGATGGGAGTTCAGCCTTGGACTGTCGATGACCAGCATCATCTCCGTGTCCAGATAGGTACTTCTCATGTCCAGATTGTAAGAACCTACAACTGAGATCCGATCATCGATCATGACTGTCTTGGTGTGTACCGGATATTCATTCATCAGTTCATAAACGACCGCACCGGTTTTTCCGATCTTCTTTTTCTGATTCAGATAATCCGTGCATCCAAAGGGATTGGAACCTTTTTCCACCGCATTGATCAGGATCCGAAGAGACGCATTGGCACTGATCTTTTCCAGGATCTCATACATTTCATCATTACAGATAATATAAGGTGTCTGGATCAGCACATCCTTTCCTTCTTTACACAACTCTTCCAGAACATACAAAATCTGGGGTGCTTTCTGTCCGTCATGAGTCTCATTGGTGATCAACGTGATCCGATCTGCCTCATAGGTTGCCTCTCTCCACTGATCATAGTCCCCGATATCCGGATACCTGACCAGAAGCTGCTCATACCGCTTTTGAAGCATTTCATATTCTGCTTCGAAGGCTTCCGCTGTCTTTTCTGTCTTCTTTTCCTCCACGCAGTTCTGATTCCAGATCTCTGAAAAATATTTCTGAAGTGTTTTGAGAGATTCTCCGGCATTTTCTCCGTCCTCATACACCAGTATATCCCTGTCGATATTCATGTCATCCGAATATGCTCCAAGAAAAATGTCATTGGTGTTTCTTCCGCCCAGAAGATACATTTGCTCATCA
>JAEDFS010000122.1 GCA_016297895.1 Marvinbryantia sp. | reverse complement strand
CAGATCAGCTCGAGTGCATCGTTCATTGTGCAGACAGATTTTGAATATTCCGGAGTCATGGGCAAAAGACTTAGTGAGTTATCCTCCGATGAACTTGAAAAAATAGGGATAAGCAAGGATGAGGCGCAAAGAATCGTAGAAGATTTTGTAGACAAGATAGGAATGCCATGGGAGATCCATTCGGTGGAGGCAGTAGCCGGAATTACAACCGTCGGAGATGAGACGGTTACGGATGACAGTTATGAGATAATTCCTCAGGACCATCCCACCGCATTCAGCTTTTCGCTGGCGCAGACCATCGACGGGATTCAAAGTGCCATCACCAGTTCGTCGTATCTTCCGGAAGACGACAATGCGGTTACCTGGTTGTATGAGTCGATAAAGATCATTGTGGACAAGGATGGTATTGTAAGCTTTAAATGGGATTTTCCGATAACGGTTCAGGATACAGTATCTGAAAATGTAGGTATTATATCCTTTGATCAGGCCAGAGATATCTTTGAACAGATGATGCCGCTGATCGCCAAAGGAGAAGCCGAGCAGCGCTCAGATGATACCAGTGAGACAACTGTTGAACTCAATGTGACCGATGTACGTCTCGGCCTTATGAGAGTAAGAAATAACGGTGAGGAGCTTACAGGACTGATGACACCGGTATGGCTGTTTTACGGGGATTTTACCCGCCATATGCACTACAAGGGAACTGCAGAGGAATTAGGATTTGAACCACAGGATTTTTCTTATACAGAAGAGGCACCGTGGATCTTGCTGGCGGTCAATGCGGTTGACGGAAGTGTGATCGATATTACGGCAGGTTATTAATTATAAAGGGGGAGTTCCTGTGAAGGAAAGAATAAAGATCAATGCAACGATTTCTTCCTGTATGATACAGGCATTTACAGGAATTCCCTTCCTCCTGGCTTTGGCGGGAATGCTGATGGCTCTTGTGATCGGAGGATTTTCCTCTGTGTGGTCAGCTTTTGAAACATACAAAAATGAACTGCTGGATTACGGCATGCATTTTACTGTTCTTCAGAAAGCTTTACAGTCAGAAGCCGTATATCTGATGCTGCCGGTGGTATGTTCCCTCCCTTTTTCTGCCGCTTTTCTTGAGGATATCAGCTGTGGTTTCATCAAAAGCTATCTTCCGAGAGCCGGCAGAGGGCATTATATTGCGGGCAAAATCACTGCAGCAGGCATATCCGGAGGCAGTGCTGCGGCTATTGGTGTAGCCCTGTATTACCAGATGCTGCGGCTGCTTTTGCTGCCGATGGAAAAGGCGGCGATGGGAGATCTGGCAGGTTTATCATACGGAAAAGATGTGGGAAGAGTCTGCGTCTTATTTTTTTGCGCCGGAATGCTGTTTTCACTCATCGGAATGCTGTTTTCCATTGTGACTTCAAGTAAATATATGGCGTATGCGTCGGCTTTTGTCCTGGAATACGTTCTGATCATTTTGCGTGAGAGATATCTGAAGAGACTGTTTGTGATCGATCCAAGGGAATGGCTTCATCCCCAGGATGCACAGTGGATGTTCGGGGAGTTAGGCGCAGTGCTTCTTATGGTGTTGCTTATTGTTCTGGTGGTCATGGTACTGATCGTGGTCATGATGCGAAGGATTGGTGAGATATGAAGCAGATCTTTATGGTGGCTGTTTATAATTTTCGTACCTGGAAGAAAAATCCCAGAGTGTTTTTAAGCTTTGCCATCGCATTTATCTTTTGTTTTTTATTATCGGACAAGGGGGTGCAGTTTGCGGAGAAACATGGTACTTCCATGCAGTTTCTGGAACCGTTTATCTGGACCTTTGGAGACAGTGAGTCCATACTTCTGGCTTCGGTGATCCTGATTTTTCTCTTTTCCGACATGCCCTTTGTGACAAACGCTACGCCGTTTTTTCTGGTGAGAACGACAAGGAGAAAATGGCTGATGGGACAGGGATTATATATTGTTCTTGCTACGATGATTTATATGGTGTTTGTCATGCTGACTACTTCGCTGATCAGTAGGAAAAATGCATTTATCGGAAATATGTGGAGTTCTACGGCAGTCATTCTCGGCTATTCAAAAGCTGGAGAGGTTCTGGAGGTGCCGTCTTTCATGAAAACCATGGGGATGTCCACACCTTACCGCTGCGCGGCCGTCATCTTTTTA
>JAEDFS010000121.1 GCA_016297895.1 Marvinbryantia sp. | reverse complement strand
TACGATTATCTCATTGACGGCACAGAGCCGGATAAGCAGTAAACTTATCCGGCTCTGTCTTTTGTTACTCCGCCTCGCTCCAGTACCCGTATTTCTTGGAGAAATCAGGGGTCCCCTGAAGATCGTAGGGGGTTACCTGGTAGACGTAATAATTCAGCCAGTTGGTGTACATGTTGTTGGCATGGGATCTCCACATAAGAAGGGGCGGGATCGCAGGATCATCATCCGTATAATAGTTCCTGGGCATCTCGATGGGCAGACCCTTACCCAGATCTCTCTTATACTCTCCATCCAGTGTCACACGGTCATACTCCGGATGTCCCATGACAAAGATCTGTCTTCCATCCTTTGTCATGGTGAGGAAGACTCCCGCTTCATCCGATTCCGCAAGCACAATCAGTTCCTTACAGTTATGAATATCCTTCGAAGACACTTCTGTGTGTCTGGAATGAGGTGCCAGGAATACATCGTCGAATCCTCTTACCAGAGGGATCTTTCTCTTTAATACCTTATGCCAGAATAATCCGAACATTTTCTTTTCCAGCGGACGCTTCTGCAGACCGAAATGATGATACAGAGCCGCCTGTGCACCCCAGCAAAGATGGATCGTGCTGGTCACATGAGTCTTAGTCCAGTCCATGATCTGTGTCAGTTCCTCCCAATAGTCCACTTCTTCAAAGGGCATCTGCTCTACCGGAGCACCTGTGATGATCATTCCGTCAAAGTTTCTGTTCTTTACCGAATCAAAGGTCTCATAGAACTGGTTCAGATGACTGGAAGAGGTATTCTTGGATTCATGGCCGGATACCATCATAAAGGTAATATTGATCTGAAGCGGTGTATTGGAAAGAGACCGGAGAAGCTGCAGTTCTGTCTCTTCTTTTAACGGCATCAGGTTTAAGATCGCAATTTCGATGGGACGGATATCCTGATGCATCGTGCGGGTCTCATCCATCACGAAAATATTTTCTCTTTCCAGAATTTCTTTTGCGGGCAGTTCACCCTGTACTCTGATTGGCATATTCTTTTCTCCTCATATTCTTGTATTTTTCAGTCAGCATTACATCAGCGGTGCCAGAAGCCGCAGTACCTTTCCTGCCAGCCTCACCAGAAGAGGCTGTTTGTAATAAAGCTCCCGGGTCACCGTAATACACTGTTTTAACGTCTCCCGGACATCCCGTTCGATCTCTGCCACCGCTTCATTCTTATACAAAAGCGCTGCGCACTCAAAGCTTAGATACATACTGCGAAAATCCAGGTTAATACTTCCCACCACTGCTTTTTCGTCATCCGACACAAAGATCTTGGAATGTACAAATCCAGGCTCAAACTCATAGATCTTTACACCGACATCCAGCAGTTCATTATAATAAGTCCTGGCCAGAATAAACGCATATCTTTTATCCGGTATATGGGGCATGATGATCTTTACATCTACTCCCCGTTTTGCCGCATAAGTAAGAGCAACGATCAGTTCGTGATCCAGCACCAGATAAGGAGTCATGATATGAACATATCGTTTTGCGGTATTGAGCATATCCAGGTAAACCATTTCTCCCACCTGATCTGCATCCAGCGGATTATCCCCGTAAGGGATCACATACCCCCTTCCTTCCGTTTCCTGAACAGGCATAGGAACATCAATGTATTTCAAATAGGACGGGGTGCTCACTGTTTTGTCTGTTACTGTCCACATTCGCAGGAAAAGCATGGTAAAATTGCGAACTGCATCTCCCTTAAACATAATGGCTGCGTCTTTCCAGTAACCGAACCGTTCTTTTCGGTTGATATACTCATCCGCCAGATTGATTCCACCGGTAAATGCCGTGTGCCCGTCAATGACCAGGATCTTTCTGTGATCCCGGTTGTTCTGCACCGTAGACAGGGCAGGAATAATGGGAGAAAATACCCGGCAACGGATCCCGTATTTTTCCAGCTCTTTGGGATAATCTTTCGGAAACTGGAACAGGTCACACATTCCGTCATATAAAAACCGGACTTCCACACCTTCTTTTACCTTGGCTTTTAAAATCTCAAGTACCGTCTCCCACATATAACCCGGTGAGACGATAAAAAATTCCAGAAAAATATATTTTCTCGCATTGCGCAGCTCCTGAAGCATGGTCTCCAGCACAGCCTCTCCGCTGGAATAATACTTCGCCGAAGTATGATCATGTACCGCACTGCC
>JAEDFS010000120.1 GCA_016297895.1 Marvinbryantia sp. | reverse complement strand
GGAGGCTATGATCACAATTTTGCATTGAATCCGGGAGACGGAGTTCATAAGATCGCAGAAGTGACGGCACCCGTCAGCGGAAGAAAAATGGAAGTCTGGACGGATTGCGTGGGCGTACAGCTTTATACCGGTAATTTTATTGAAAATACCTGGATTGGAAAAGACGGCAAGCCCTATGGAAAACGGATGGGACTGTGCCTGGAGACGCAGTTTTTCCCGGATGCGATCCATCATGAGAATTTTGTATCTCCGATCTTAAAGGCTGGAGAGGAATATCGGACAACGACGATCTATCGTTTTACGAATGAATAAGAGAGAAAAGTACAGGCTGCTTCGGATTTGAAGCGGCCTGTTTGCGCCAAAGGAGGGGAAGGGTTGAAGCGATCGTGGATTTTACTCGTGTGTATTCTGGCGATGGTTCTTGCCGGCGTGACAGACAGTTATCTGCAGAAAAAAGAACGGGATAATACGCGTGTTCGGAATGTGTTTGAAGATCCGGCGACAGAACCGGCAGAACAGAAGGAAAGGACGAATCAGAGCAGGGAAACAGATCAGAATAGAGAAACGGATTCGGAAGAGATCCGTGTACTCTTAAAATCCGGAAATTACGAATCGGAGTATCATGAGGAGATCACGGTCAGAACAGAACAGGGCTTTACGATGAAATATGGGGACAGCATCAAGAGATACGGACCGGAGATCGAGGTGACGATCTCGGAGGAATCCCCGGAATTTGAGGAACAGACGATCTTGTATCTCAGGTCGGAAAATGACAGATTTACATTCCCGGAACTGGAGCGGAGTATGGCAGAACCGGAATACGAAGGAACCCTGGAAATACACAGGATGGAGGAAGGGCTGCTGGTCATTAATGTACTGCCGCTGGAAGAGTACCTGTGTGGAGTTGTTCCAAGTGAAATGCCCTCTTCCTATCCGATGGAGGCATTAAAGGCTCAGGCGGTCTGTGCAAGGACATATGCCAGGAAACAGATGGAAGAGAAGCGGGCGGAAGAGTTTTTTGCGGATGTGGACGACAGTGTATCCTTCCAGGTCTATAATAATCAGGTGCATTCCGAAATAACCGATGAAGCAGTTGAAGCGACTGCAGGAATCGTGATGGAAAAGAACGGGGAACTTGCGGAAGCGCTGTATTATTCTACCTCCTGCGGTATGGACATGACAGCAGATCTTTCGGAAGAGGCAGTGTTTGCTGCATTTTTGTCTGAAAACAATCTGAAAGCATATGAAGCGGAGGAGCCCTGGTATCGATGGCAGACGGAGATCATTCTGGAACAGATGGGTGATGTAAAAGAACTTGCCGTTAACAAACGCTCCGGTCAGGGAAGAGTGGAACAGCTTCTGGTTATGCGGGAGGAGGAACAGGAGGTGATCCGGGGAGAATATGCGGTGCGAAAATTTATGGCCGCCGGGTGTGGGAGCGTGACACTTCAGGATGGATCCCGAATGGAAGCTCCGGGGATCCTTCCAAGTGCATTTTTCGTTTTAAATCCTATGGAGGAGGATGGCATTCTAACCGGTTATCATGTATACGGAGGCGGTTACGGCCATGGAAACGGTATGAGTCAGAATGGGGCAAAAGCCATGGCTGAAGATGGGATGCCTTATGAGAAAATCCTGACAGCCTATTATGGTGATGTGGAATTAAAGCATGTTTAGGCTTCTTCAAACTCTTTTCGAAGGGTTTCTTCCATGACATCCAGAGGAGCAGCCACACCGGTCCAGAGGGTAAAATTCAGGGCACCCTGACAGGCCAGCATACCCAGGCCGGTGATGGTTTTGGCTCCGTGTTTTGCAGCCTCTTTTAAGAACAGGGTTTCTGCGGGGTTAAACACCACATCTGTGACGACCATGGGTGAGGTGATAGAATCATAACAGATATCCGGTTTCTGATCACAGTTCGGATGGAGTCCGATGGATGTGGCATTGATCAGGATATCCGTGCCCTCCGGAACCGGCATTCCTTCTTCCAGAAGAAATGCAGAGGACCTGGCTTTTGTATTGGCGGTGATCACATCGGACAGCTCCCTGGCACGGTCTATGGTGCGGTTGCAGATTGTGACAGAGGCAGCACCGGCAAGGGCACATTCCACAGCGATGGCTTTTGCGGCGCCTCCGGCACCCAGGATAGTAATATGCTTCTTCTCCGGAGTTTCTCCGCTGTTTCTAAGAGCCTGAACAAATCCTTTGCCGTCCGTATTCTCTCCAAAGAG
>JAEDFS010000060.1 GCA_016297895.1 Marvinbryantia sp. | reverse complement strand
CACCCGACTTCTGTCTCATACGTTCCTTATCCGCCTGAAGCTTTGCCAGCATCCTGGCCTGTTCTTCAGCCGCCTTATTGTAACCGGAGGTTTTCGCAGGCTCCTGTGCAGCCTGCATCTCTGCCTGCGCTGACTGCATTCCTGCCTCCTGACGGTTCAGGAATTCGTAAGCGGAATCCCGATCCACAGTTTCTTCATACCTGGCTCCCATGCCATCCGATGCCATTGCCTGTTTTCTCTCCTCCGGGGAAACCGCTCCCATTCTGCTCTGGGGACAGAGGATCTTGCTCTGCTTTGTCATCCCGGGGCGGCCTTCTTCATCCAATACAGAGATCAATGCCTCTCCGATTCCCATCTGGGTCAGCACCTCTATGGTCTTAAATTCCGGATTTTCCCGGAAAGAATCAGCTGCTGCTTTCAAAGCCTTCTGTTCTGCCGGTGTATAGGCTCTTAAGGCATGCTGGATCCGGTTTCCCAGCTGCCCCAGCACTGCATCCGGTATATCCGACGGATTTTGGGTCACAAAGTAAATCCCCACTCCCTTGGAACGGATCAGTTTTACCACCTGAACGATTTTTTCCAGCAATTCTTTTGATGCGTTGTCAAAAAGCATATGGGCTTCATCAAAAAAGAATACCATTTTGGGCTTCTCACTGTCTCCCGCCTCCGGCAGGGTCTCAAACAGTTCCGACATCAGCCACAGCATGAACGTTCCGTACATATCCGGGTGATTCATCAGCTTCTGCGCCGCCAGCACATTGATGCAGCCTCTTCCCTGCGCATCGGTCCGAAACCAGTCTCTGATGTCCAGAGCCGGTTCCCCGAAAAAGAGATTTCCGCCCTGTTCTTCCAGATTGATCAGCCCTCTCACAATGGCTCCGATACTCTGCTTTGTCATATTCCCATATCGGGTCACATAATCTGCCGTATGCTCTCCCACATAGTTCAGCATAGCCCGGAGATCTTTGATGTCAATCAGAAGAAGCCCCGCATCATCCGCAATCCGAAATACGATAGTCAGAATGTCCGCCTGTACCTCAGTCAGTCCCAGAAGCTTTGCCAGCAGCATCGGCCCCATCTCCGTAACAGTAGTTCTCAAAGGATGTCCTTCCTGCCCGTACACATCCCAAAATACGGCAGGATAGCTGTGATAGCTCCAGATATCCTGCAAACCAAACCGCTGAATTCGTTTCTGCATATTCTCACTGTCTGTCCCGGCCTGACACATGCCTGCCAGATCTCCCTTGGCGTCCGCCAGAAAAACGGGCACCCCCGCATCACTGAAGGATTCTGCCAGAACTTTTAATGTGACCGTTTTTCCCGTTCCCGTAGCCCCGGCAATCAGACCATGGCGATTCGCCATTTTCGGAAGAATACAGATTTTTTCCTCTCCGCTCTGACCGATCCAGATTTTTCCATCCTGATACATACTGCTTTTCCTTATCCTTTCTTTCTCTTCCATACGGAAGGCACAAATAACATCAGCATGGGGAGAAGTTCCAGTCTTCCTGCCAGCATATCAAAGCAAAGCACCAGCTTTGACAGATTGGAAAATGACGAGAAATTACCCATGGGTCCTACGACTTCCAGACCGGGTCCGATATTATTCAGCGTCACAGCAACAGAAGTAAAATTGGTGACCAAATCTTTGCCGTCCAGTGTAACGATCAGCAGGGATCCCACAAAGATCAGAATGTAAATTGCCAGATACACATTCACCGACCGGACCACCTCATGCTCCACGGTACGTCCGTCCATCCGAACCTTATTTATGCTTCTGGGATGGGTGAGTGTTTTCACTTCCTTCCCGATTCCCTTTACCATAATGATAATTCTGGATACCTTGATACCGCCTCCGGTACTTCCGGCACAGGCTCCGATAAATACCAGGATCATCAGTACCGTCCTGGCAATGGGAGGCCACAGATTAAAATCTTTTGTTGCAAATCCGGTGGTGGTGATAATGGATCCCACCTGGAAAAATGCGTGATGCAGTGCCTCAAAGATATTGGAAAACATAGGAAGGATACTCACTGTGATGATTGCCACCGATATCCCGATGATTCCCAGATAGACCCGCACTTCTTCTGATTTGAAGGCCTGTTTGAATTTACCCTTAACCATAAGAAAATAGGTATTAAAATTCACTCCAAACAGTACCATAAATACTGCAATAATCCCCTGCTGCAGTATCGTGTAGCCCTCCAGCCCGTCAGAGCGGACAGCAAATCCTCCGGTACCTGCCGTACCCATGGTCATGGTGATGGCATCAAAGAGCGGCATTCCGGCGAAAAGCAAAAGTACGATCTGAAGCAGTGTCATTCCCATATAGATACTGTACAGGAAAATTGCCGTATCCCGAAGTTTGGGAACCAGCTTATTCACAGAAGGTCCCGGGCTCTCCGCCTTCATCAGATTCATAAATGCGCCGCCTTTCAGCGGCAGGATCGCCAGAATAAACACCAGGACACCCATACCTCCCACCCAGTGGGTAAAGCTCCTCCAGAACCTTCCTGCATAGGACATTTTTCCTACATCCGACAGAATACTGGACCCGGTGGTGGTAAAGCCGGATACCGTCTCAAACAGCGCATCCACATAAGAAGGAATCTCCCCGGAGATCGTAAAGGGAACGGCGCCCAGCATACTTAGCAGGATCCAGCTGAAAGCCACGGTCACCAGGCCTTCCTTGGAATACATACGTTTATCCGTAGGCTGCCTGAAGGTCAGCAGAATTCCCAGAAATGCACATAAGCCCATGGTTCCGAAATAAGCCCATCCCACCCGGTGCTCCCCGTACAGCAGGGAAACCATCAGCGGAAGAGCCAGAAACGCTGTCTGGAAATAACAGACATAACCTAACATATATCGAACAATTTGAAAATTCATCTTCTCTCCCGCCTTATTTCTTTTTCAGAATATTGCTGATATCCTGCAGACCGGTAATTGTGGTAACAAGGATAACGGTGTCTCCTACCTGCATGGAATCGCTTCCTCTCGGTACGATGACTCTCCCGTTTCTCTCAATAGCCACCAGAAGAATTCCCTCTTTCAGATTCAGATCCATTAGAGGAATATTCACCATCGGTGCATTTTCCCGAATAATAAAGCTTAATGCTTCTACCCTGTCTCCGGCGAGACGATACATGGTCTCCACATTGCTTCCAAGGGAATTTGCCATGGCCCTGGCATAACGAATAATATATTCCGCCGTAATATTCTTTGGATAGACCACCGTATCAAGATCCAGATTATTGATCACTTCATCAAAGGAGATCCTGTTGATCTTTGTCACAGTCTTCATTCTGGCCTTGCTCTTGGCATACAGAGACAGGAACACATTCTCCTCGTCCATGCCGGTGAGTGCCGCAAACGCATCTACCTGATCCAGTCCCTCTTCCAGCAGCAGCTCCTTGTCGGAGCCATCTCCGTGGATCACAGTTGCTTCCGGAATCTTCTGGCAAAGCAGATTGCAGTTTTCCAGATTCTTCTCCACGATCTTTACTTCTACTCCGGTGCCGATCAGGATTCTGGAAAGGTAATAGGACAAACGACCTCCTCCGACGATCATGATGTCTTTCACCGGATTCACTTTAATATGTATCTTACGGAAGAATTCCATTGTCTTTTGTGGTTCTCCCGCAATGGAAATCACATCCTTCTCCTGAAGGACAAAATCTCCGGAAGGGATATAGGTCTCATCTCCACGTTCCACCACACAGACCAGAATATCGCTGTGCAGCTTCCCCGTGATCTCCTGCACTGCCATGTTGCACAGCACCGAATCCGGCTTTAATCTGAATTTCAGGATCTCCACTTTCCCTTTTGCAAAGACTTCCACATTGATGGCACTGGGGAGACGCAGAACTCTGGCGATCTCAGCCGCTGCTGCCAGTTCCGGATTGATGATCATGGCAAGCCCCAGTTCTTCTTTGATGTAATGAACTTCCTCGCTGTACTCGGGATTTCGTACTCTGGCGATGGTCTGACAGTTACCGGCCTTCTTGGCAAACAGGCAGCATAACAGATTCAGTTCATCCGAACCGGTCACTGCTATGAGAAGATCTGCCTTCTCTACCCCTGCTTCCAGCTGGGTCTCATAGCTGACTCCGCTACCGATATATCCCATCACATCATGTTCATTGACCAGCTGTTCCACCCGGGCTGCATTGGTATCAATGACTGTTACACTGTTTCCTTCTTTACTGAGCTGCTCCGTCAGGACTGCACCTACTTTTCCGCAGCCTACAACAATAATATTCATACTTTCTCCCTGTTTCCCAACTATTTATATGTGCCTTTGCCGCCTCCTATTCAAAGGGCTGCCGCACCTCCTTATTCAGTACCTTTTCCGCATCAAAAAAGTCTTTCATGCTGTCTCCATAAAAATAAAGGTCATAACCGTCCAGCGTTCTTCTGGTCTGGCGGACATAATCACTCTTTACTTCTTTGTACTCCGCCGTAGCCCAGAGTCCAAAGAAATACTGGTATCCATTCTCCAGGAGCCATTCCTGCTTGGCTCCTCCGGTCATCACTTCTTCCCCATAAGGATAGATCAGAAGCTCCGTATCTCCTACCAGAGAACCGACCTTATTCTGCCAGTCTTCCATATCTTCTACAAATCCATCATAATCCAGTTCACTTTCCATAGAAGAATTACCATATCCCTGACAGGCGATCAGCCATCCCGTTTCCTTCAGCTTCTCTGCAATCTCTCTGATACTTCCTGCACCGGTCTCAATCCCGTAACCGAACACTCCCTGATATCCGGTCACAGACACGATCCCTTTGGCTCCCCGAAGGGAAAAGTCCGGATGTTCTTCCACAAAATCATCCACGATAGGAATCACATCATAGGCTCCCACCAGAGTATTCCCCTGTGCATCTGTATATTCATTCCGGATCTCTCCGTTTTCATCCAGTACTAGCCTGGTGGACAGCCCGTTTCCATCATAATAATCATAGTAATTGGCTTCCGTAAATGACAGAATGATCGGTGTCTTATCCGACGGTACATTGGGCATATTCAGCGCAAAGCTGGTGGTGCCGTCTTCATTTTGGATATCAATGGTGATATCATGGATATCCATCAGAATATAATTATTGTCATACAATGACTGCAGAATATCCTTAAATTCATCGACTGTCAATGTCCAGTTGTTAAAATAATAAGACATATCATCATTGTCATAGGCAAGAGACGGATCCACTACCAGACTTTTCACAGAAAAATGAGCAATATCTCCGCTGTAAGTATCCATCAGATTCTGAAGGCGCTGAAACTCGATCTTGGAGCTGATCACCTCTTCGTCATCCTGATAGTCTTCGTCGATCAGTGCCAGTTCCGCCAGCGCATTGGAATAATCATAAGATGCCGCCAGTCTCTTCGCTTTTTCCACATGCTCAGTGACTACCTGTGCTTCTTTCTCCTTTGCTTCCCTGACTTCCCGTTCTGCCTTCATTTTCGGTGTTTCCACCGGTTCGTTATTCTCATACATGCCAAGCGTCCCAATGCTTTCTGCAATCTGTTCATTCATGGAAGCCCGGCTGCAGCCCGTAAATAACACGAGCATCATACAACTAAAAAAAAGAGCAGCTATACGTTTTTTCATGGAAAACTCCTTTCCCATCTAGTATATCTACTCTTATTAAAAAATACAAGTACTACCGTTACCGGGAATACTTTCCTTTTTATGAAATTTTACCTGTCTGCTCAGGAAAGCAGCTCTTTGAGCAATTTATTCACGGAAGCGGGATCTGCTTTTCCCTTCATTTTTTTCATGGTCTGTCCCACCAGGAATCCGATTGCCTTCTCTTTTCCGCCCTTATAATCTGCCACAGACTGGGGATTGGATGCGATCACTTCCTCCACGGTTTTCCGAAGAGCTCCTTCATCATTTACTGTCTTCAGGCCCTTTTCATCCACATATTTCTCCGGATCCACATCCTGCTCAAAGATCTGTTCAAAGACCTCCTTCGCCACTGCCCCGGTGATCACGCCTGCATCTGCAAGATCAATCAGCTTTGCCAGATTTTCCGGAGAAAATGTAAGGTCCTGGGCATCCTGGTTTTTCTCTTTCAGGATCCGCAGCGTCTCGCCCATAAGCCAGTTTGACACTTTTTTCGGTTTTTTGCAGATTGCTGTGGCCGCTTCAAAAAGATCCGCCATTTTTTTCGAGGATGTCAGGATCCCGGCATCGTAATCGGGGATATCAAATTCCTGCTTATACCGCAGGAGCTTTTCGGTACGAAACTCCGGCTGACGGCTTCTGACCTCTTCCATCCATTCATCACTGATCACTACCGGCACAAGATCCGGATCCGGGAAATACCGGTAGTCCTGGGCATCTTCTTTGGAACGCATCGCATAGGAATATCCCTTTGTATCATCCCATCGTCTGGTCTCCTGGATCACCGCTTCTCCCGACTCCAGAAGATCGATCTGCCGGTTCTTTTCGTTTTCAATGGCACGGGTGATGGCACGGAAGGAATTCAGATTCTTCATCTCGGTTCTGGTTCCGAAAGCCTCCGCCCCCACTTCTCTCACCGACAGATTCACATCCGCACGCATGGAGCCCTCCTGAAGCTTGCAGTCCGAAGCCCCCAGATACTGAATGATGAGACGAAGTTTATCCAGATAGGCGATGACCTCCTGTGCACTTCTCATATCCGGCTCGGATACGATCTCGATCAGAGGCACTCCGCTTCGATTGTAATCTACCAGAGAACAGTCCTCCCACTCATCATGGATCAGTTTGCCCGCATCCTCTTCCATATGAATCTCATGGATGCCAATGACCTTTTTCCCTTCTTCTGTCTCAATCTCGATCCCGCCGTCATGACAGATAGGCAGGTAAAGCTGAGAGATCTGATAGTTCTGAGGATTATCCGGATAAAAATAGTTTTTCCGGTCAAATTTACAGTACTGATTGATCTGGCAGTTGGTGGCAAGCCCCACCGCCATGGCATATTCCACCACCTGTCGGTTCAGCACCGGCAGGGAACCCGGCATTCCGGTACATACCGGGCAGGTATGGGTATTGGGTGCTCCTCCAAATGCAGTCGAGCATCCGCAGAAAATTTTCGTCCTGGTAGCAAGCTCTACATGAACTTCCAGTCCTATGACTGTCTCATACTGTTTTCCCATTTACTCCACCGCCTTTCCCGGTTCCGCCGCACAGGGAGCCATTTCCCCTTTAAAACCCCGGTTCTGTTCATAGGTATATGCTGCACGGATCATCTTCTTTTCCTGGAAACAGTCTGCAAGAAGCTGAAGTCCAATGGGCAGTCCCTTGCTGTCAAATCCACAGGGAACCGTCATTCCCGGAAGTCCTGCCAGATTGGCAGAGATCGTATAGATATCTCCAAGATACATTTTCAGCGGATCCTGAAGACTCTTTCCCAGCTCGGGTGCGGTAGAAGGCGCTGCCGGTCCCAGGATCACATCATATTTTTCAAAAGCTTCATCAAAGGCCTTCTTAATCAATGCCTTGGTGCGAAGTGCCTTCAGATAATAGGCATCATAATATCCGGAGCTTAACACAAAGGAACCGAGCATGATCCTTCGCTTCACTTCCGGCCCAAACCCTTCTGAACGGCTTCTCTTATACATCTGATGAAGTCCCTCATATTCTTTTGCCCGATAACCGTACTTGATTCCGTCGAATCTGGAAAGATTGGAACTTGCTTCCGCTGAGGCAATGGTATAATATGCAGGGATCGCATACTGCACCATTCCCAGATCAAACTCTTCCACGATCGCTCCCTGCTCTTTCAATACTTCCGCCGCCTTCAGCACGGCACTTTTTACTTCCGGATCCAGTCCCTCTCCCAGGTAATCTCTGGGGATCCCGATCCGCATCCCCTTCACATCGTTTACCAGTGCCTGGGTAAATGCAAGATCCTCCCGCTCTAAAGAGGTACTGTCCTTGAGATCATAGGAAGAAATCACTTCCAGAATCGCCGCACAGTCTGTCACATCTTTTCCCACCGGCCCGATCTGGTCCAGGGAAGAACCGTATGCGATCAGCCCATAACGGGACACAGTGCCGTAAGTCGGCTTGATTCCGGTCACTCCGCAAAAGGAACTCGGCTGACGGATGGATCCGCCGGTATCCGATCCCAGTGCATAAAAACATTCACCTGCCGCCACAGCCGCACAGGATCCGCCTGAGGATCCTCCCGGCACATGACCGGTATTCCATGGATTTCTTGTCACCCCATAGGCAGAAGTCTCTGTAGTGCTTCCCATGGCAAACTCATCCATGTTGGTCTTTCCAATAATCACTGCTCCTGCTTTTTCCAGATTCTCCACTGCCTGTGCCGTATACGTGGGCACAAAGTTTTCCAGGATTCTGGAACTGCAGGTAGTCAGAAGATCCTTCGTACACAGATTATCCTTAATTGCCACCGGCACTCCGGCCAGAGGTCCGGTCAGTTCTCCCGACTCTATTTTTTCCTGTACCAGGGCTGCGCGTTTTCTCGCCCCTTCCTTATCTACCGTCACATAGGCATGGATCGTTTCTTCTGTCTGATCCATTCTTTTCAGGACGGCCTCCAGTGCCTCCGGTGCCGTCACTTCTCCCGCTTTTATTTTCTTTCCCAGCTCCACAGCTGTCAGATCTAATAGCTCCACCGGTCTTCCTCCTTTCTGGTTACTCCACTGTCCGGGGTACCATAAACGCTCCGTCTTTTTCCTCAGGAGCATTCTTAAGGATGGCCTCCCTGTCATCCCCGTTGGTCACTACGTCCTCCCGGAATACATTGTGTACGGGAAAGACATGAGACATGGGCTCTACGCCTTCCGTATCCAGTTCATTTAACTGGTCAATATAATCCAGCATCCGGCCCATATCCTGCTTTGCCTGCTCTCTTTCTTCCTCGGAAAGCTCCAGTTTTGCCAGAATACTTACATATTCAATGGTTTCATCCGATATGATATTTGCCATTTCCGGTCTCCTTTTTCTTCGACTCAGTCTCTGATTTTAATATGTGCCTCACGAAGCTGCTGTTCTGTCACTCTGCCGGGTGCGCCGCACATCAGATCTTCCGCATTTCCATTCATGGGGAATGCGATCACTTCCCGGATGTTTTCCTCTTCTCTTAAAAGCATGATCATACGATCCACACCGGGTGCCATTCCTGCATGAGGCGGTGCTCCGAACTGAAATGCATTATACAGTGCTCCGAATTTTGATTTTAACACATCTTCCTCATATCCTGCAATCTCAAATGCTTTTACCATGATCTGCATATCATGATTTCGTACTGCTCCGGATGACAGTTCTACTCCATTGCAGACAATGTCGTACTGATAAGCAAGGATATCCAGAGGATCTTTTGTCTGAAGAGCCTCCAGGCCTCCCTGCGGCATGGAAAACGGATTGTGGGTAAAACCGATCTGTTTGGTCTCCGGATCTCTCTCATACATGGGGAAATCATTGACATAACAGAACCGGTACGCATGTTTCTCCAGAAGATCCAGCTTTTCTCCCAGCTCTGTACGGATCATACCTGCATAATATGCGGCACGCTCCTCTTTATCAGACATGAAGAAAATTGTATCTCCGATCTCCAGACCGGCAAGGGTGCGGAATTCTTCCTTGCAGTCCTCAGGAATAAATTTGTCGATGGGGCCCTTAAAGGAGCCATCCTCCAGAACTTCCAGATAACCAAGGCCGCCCATGCCGATTCCTGTGGCAAATTTCAGAAGTCTCTCATGAAATCCCTTGGACATTTTCTCTTTTACACGGATCGCACGGACTGTCCTTCCGATAAAAGGCCGGAATGTACATTTCTGGAAAAACTCTGTCACATCTATGATGCGAAGCGGATTACGAAGATCCGGTTTATCCGTACCAAATTCCAGCATCGCCTGCTTGTAGCTGATCACCGGATAGGGTGCTTTTGTCACTTCGTATCCTTCCGGCGCAAATTTTTCAAATGTGGCTGTCAGTACTTCCTCTCCCACCCGGAATACTTCTTCCTGTGTGGCAAAGCTCATTTCAAAATCCAGCTGATAAAATTCTCCCGGAGACCGGTCTGCTCTGGCATCCTCATCCCGGAAACAGGGTGCGATCTGGAAATACTTATCAAATCCGGACACCATCAGAAGCTGTTTATACTGCTGCGGTGCCTGAGGCAGCGCATAAAACTGACCTTTATGCTTTCTGGAAGGTACAATATAGTCCCTGGCTCCTTCCGGTGAGGAAGCGCAGAGAATCGGGGTCTGGATCTCCAGGAATCCCAACTCTGTCATTTTTTGACGCAGGAATGCAATCACCCGGGAGCGGAAAATAATGTTATCTTTTACTTTCTGATTTCTCAGATCCAGGTAACGGTATTTCAGACGGACATCTTCCCGCACCTCTTTACTGGTCTGTACTTCAAAGGGAAGCGGTGCATAGACATCCCCCAGCACCTGAATGGAACGAGCCTCCAGTTCAATGGTACCGGTAGGGATTTTTGGGTTATAGGTCTCCTCGTCCCTCTTCTCCACCAGTCCCTGAATCGTCACTGCCTGCTCTTTGTGAAGTCCTTTCAGCAGTTCTCCATCCCGGATCACGATCTGCATGACTGCATACATATCGCGAAGATCCAGAAAAGATACTCCGCCGTGGTCACGGATATTCTCGATCCATCCGGCTACTCTCAATTCCTGTCCAATGTTGGCTTCTGATACATGATCCAATGTTACGTCTCTGTAAAGCTTGCTCATAAATCCTTTCTCCTCTCT
>JAEDFS010000119.1 GCA_016297895.1 Marvinbryantia sp. | reverse complement strand
GCAGACCTTCGTGGCTCGGAGAAACGATAAGTCCGGTCGGGAAATATGTACGCAGTTCTTTTACCTTAGCAGCAACCATCTCCGGTGTACCGTTCGGCAGCAGATCCTGTGTATCAACACCACCACAGAAGGAAACCTGTCCGTCAAATTTAGCTTTCAGATTCTCCGGCTGCATACCAGCTGCCAGTGCCTGGATCGGATGGATGATATCAACGCCTGCCTCGATCAGAAGCGGAATAGCCTCGATGATAGAACCGCAGGAATGGTACATAACTTTAACGCCATAGCTGTGAGCGATATCGATCAGTCTCTTTGCTCCCGGAATAACGAACTCTTTGATCAGAGCCGGGCTGATCATCAGACCTCTCTGGCTTCCCAGGTCATCACCGATCAGAATAGCATGTACTTTACCCTTGGTAGCCTCCAGGAAGATCTTCAGAGCTTTCTCATAGAAAGCAACGATATGATCATCTACATAGTGAACCATCTCCGGCTCAGCAACCATGTTCATCAGGCAGGTCTGCATACCGAAAGCAGCACAGGTATCCTGGAAATGACAAGCCCAGAGCATACCCATAACAACCTTATCATCGGGAGCTTCGTCAACAAGCTGCTTGCACAGTTCCGGATCAATATATTTTTCCGGATCCGGCCACGGGAAGTTTACTGCCTCTACATCTTCCAGATCCTCGCACTGTGCGAAGCATCCGTCAGCAGTCAGTGTACGGTGCTCGGTATCTACGTTGGAACCATTCATGTACCAGTCAAAAGCAGCAAAGATAGCATTGCAGTGTTCTGAATGATAGGGAATTTCTACAGCATAGAAATCATCGCCACAGACTTTTTTCAGTTCTTTAATATCATTTACACCATAAAACTCGCAGAGAGCCGGTACAGCCTCCGGAGTCGGGTCACCCAGCCAGCAGGCCGGTCTGTCAACAGGTCTTCTTTCAACGGTTGCTAAAAAACGCTCAATACTGTTCATTGGTTTATTCTCCTTTCACACAAACGGCCCTCTCGGCCGGCTTTTTTACTTCCTTATATCTTTATTATAAGCATTGTTTTTACAAAATGACAGATTGTTTTTTATCTTTATTTAAACGTTTAACTATTAGTATTGACTTTTCCCGTTATTCATGGCAAACTTAAGAAAAACGGCAAAGGAGCATCTGTATGGCGACGCTGAAGGATGTGGCAAACCGGGCGGGAGTATCCATCGCTACGGTTTCCTACTGTATTAATAACACACACAATCTGAATCCAGAGACAAGAGCACGGATCAATCAGGCTATCAAAGAATTAAACTATATCCCCAACTCACAGGCAAGAAATCTGAAACGAAAGACTTCCCGGGACATCTGCGCGATTTTTCCTAATCTGGAGGATCAGTGCTTTAATGAATTTCTGAAGGGCATCATCATGCAGTGTGAAAATGCCAGTTATTCTCTGAATATCTCCTGTTCTTATAACGATGTAAGTACAGAACAGGAGCTGATTCAGGATGCCATCAGCAAAGGAGCGGCGGGACTTATTCTGGTCACCTGTCAGCCGGAAAACACATCTTTTTTTCAAAATACGATTCTTAAGCATAATATCCAGGCTGTATTTCTTGATCGCATGCCAAAAAGGATCGATGCCATCTATTTTGGTTTTGATAATTACTCTTCTGTACACTTTCTGACCAAACGCCTGATCAACAGCAATTTCAGAGCTCTTCTTCTGATCTGTGGCCCGGAAACACTGTTTGCAGACGCTGAATGTATTGCTGCATTCCAGGAACTGGTGGACGAAGCCGGGACTTCTGTTTCCGGAAGAGTATTGACCAGCGACGGTACAAAAGAAGGTGGCTTTAAGGTATCTTTGCAATCCTGGGTAGACAATCCACCCCAGGCCATCATCACTTCCTCAGAAGCTATCTGTCAGGGTGTTATTGAAGCCTGCAATCTGGTGGGGCTGCGCATTCCCGAAGATATATCTATCCTGACTTTAGGTGTAGACAACTGGAATCACTCTTCCTTTTATCCGGACATTATCCGAACCTCCCGTCCTGCTTATTCTCTTGGTGTGCAGGGCTGCCAGGCACTGATCAACGTTTTGGAAGAATCCCAGATTCCGGAAAATCGCTTTCACTTATTAAAAGACAGCATCATTGACTATCCTCTGTTTCTGCCTATGCCACGCAATCTGAATGTTGACGATCCGGATCTTTCCTATGGTACATTAAATATTGCCTGCACAAATCTTCCAACGATTCAGGC
>JAEDFS010000059.1 GCA_016297895.1 Marvinbryantia sp. | reverse complement strand
CCGATCGCCGAATACATTGCATCTGCAATGGTGGTCAGGGAATATCCGCCGATCCACAGACCGATGGTACTCGATAATCCCAGCGCCACAGCGACCGGTACATTTAAAAATACCATCAGGAAGAATAATCCAAATAATACAAATGCCAGCATCTTATTCCTCTCCTTCCTGTTTTTTCGTTTCCACATGCCTGTCTGCCAGTTCCCTGACCGTACTCTGAACAGAACGGATCATCATCAGAACGCCGCCTGCCGGAACTGCCAGTCCCTGAATATAGGTGGGAAGCCGAAGCGCTGTGGTTTTGCTGTGAAAACGGATCTGATTCTGCACCATTTCCGTTCCGTAACGGATCATAAAGCCAATCAGGATGACGGAACACACCCCCGCCAGCAGGATTGCCAGATCCTTTCCTTTTTCCGGCAGGTGATCCGTGATAAAGCTCATTCCAAGGTGTGCCTTTCTTTTGTATCCGGCCGATATACCAAGCATGGTTACCCAGACAAATACGATCACCACCAGCTCTTCCGTGTAGGAGATCGAACTGTGCAGAAAGTATCTGCTGACTACATTTGCAAAATTCATAATTGTCATAAAGGCAAGACCTGCCACTATGAGTCCTTCTTCCAGGTAATCCAACGCTTTTCCCAGGTAACTTATCAGCTGTTTCATCTTATTTATCCTCATTTATCCGTTCTTTTTTATCAGTTCTTTTGCTTTCTTTACGATATCTTCCACATGGACTCTCACCTGATCCTCCAGTTCCGGTGCAAAGGGAACCGGTACAAAGGGTGCCGCAATTCTGGAAATCGGGGCCTTCAGGTAAGAAAATCCTTCTTCTGCAACCGTTGCTGCAATCTCTCCGCCAAAGCCGCCCTGTTTTACCGCTTCATGAGCAATGATCAGCCTTCCGGTCTTTTTTACAGACTGAAGTACGGTCTCCTTATCCCAGGGGGACAGCGTGATCAGATCGATCACTTCCGCAGAGATTCCTTCTTCCGCCAGCTTCTCTGCCGCCTGTTTTACGGTGAGCATTGTTTTGGAATAGGAAACGATAGTCAGATCCGTTCCTGTTCTCCGAACCTTTGCTTTTCCGATCTCGTAGGGGATCTCATCTTCGGGATCCGGTACTTCAAAGGTCTGTCGGAACAGATTCTTGTGTTCAAAATACAATACCGGATTATCATCCCGGATGGCTGCCTTCAGCACGGCTTTTGCATCTTCCGCATTGGAAGGAGCAACCACTTTAAGCCCCGGCACATGTACAAACCAGGCCTCCACCGACTGGGAGTGCTGCGCTGCTCCCTGCGTGATCAGACCATCCGGTGCCCGAAGCACCAGCGGGATCTTTGCCTGGCCGCCGGACATATATCTGGCTTTTGCCATCTGATTAAATATTTCATCCATACATACACTGCAGAAATCCGCATAATGCAGATCCACCACAGGTCTTGCACCGGCAAGGGCAGCTCCTACCCCTCCGCCCGCAAGAAAGGTCTCTGAGATCGGCGTATCAATGACTCTTCCGGGAAAGCTGTCTGCAAGCCCGGTAAACTGACCGAATATTCCGCCCTGGCGTGCAAGATCCTCACCCATAACAAAAACCGTGGGATCCGCCTCCATCTCCTCTCTCATTGCTTCTAAAGTTCCCTGTCCAAATGTAATTTCCCTCATATCGATCTCCTAAGCATACACATCTTCCAGATATTCTTCCGGTTTCGGTCCCGGGCTTTCCAAAGCAAATTTCTGTGCCTGAAGCACCCTTTCCTCACACTTTTGCCGAACGGCATCCAGTTCTTCCTTTGTGATCACTTCCTCTACTTCCTCATTTTCCTGAAGTACGATCCTGTGAAATTCCGAAAACGGATCCTGTTTGCTGCGCTCTTCCTCTATGTATTCCCGGGTCCGGTACAGTTCCGGGTCCTTTACGAAATGGCCTTCCACACGAAATGTCTTTGCTTCAATAAAGGTGGGTCCTTCGCCCCTTCTGGCACGCTCTACCGCTTCCACTGCCGCACGGTAGACCTCAAACACATTATTGCCATGGACAATTCTGGCAGGCATATGATAAGCGGCCGCATAATCGGATATATTTTCCACTGCGGTGGTCGTGCGGTAAGGGGTGGTGGAGGCCCATCCGTTGTTTTCATTTACAAAGATCACCGGTAATTTCCATGCGCTGGATACATTGGCTGCTTCATGGAAGGTTCCTCTGTTGGATGCACCGTCTCCAAAAAACACCACAGATACCTTTGTATTTTTCAGAATCATCTTATTGGCAAGTGCGGCACCTGCCGCCAGATTATATCCTCCGCCGACGACTCCGTTTGCTCCAAGCATTCCCACGCTGAAATCTGCGATATGCATCGAACCGCCTTTTCCTCTGCAAAGCCCTGTCGCTTTTCCATAGATCTCCGCCATCATGCGGTTCAGATCCGCACCTTTTGCGATACAGTGTCCATGTCCTCTGTGCGTGCTTTCAATCAGATCCTCATCCTCAAGCGCAGCACAGATCCCCGATGCCACTGCTTCTTCTCCGATATATAAATGCACAAACCCCGGCAGATTTCCCGCCAGATATTCCTTTTTTACCAGCTCTTCAAATGCACGGATCGTGCACATCTTTTCATATAACTGCAGCGCCTGCTGTTTTGTCACTCTCATACGCCAGGTTGCTCCTTTCCATAAAAGAGGTGGGTTGCAATCCAACAGTCCACCTCTTTTTCCTTATCATTCAAATGTATATCCAAATTTTGCAAATAACTCTTCTCCAACCGTTTCTCTGTAAGATTCATAGATCGGAGCTGCTGCCTCTTTAAATGCCTGAATCTGGCTTTCGTCAAGCTTCGTGATCTGAACGCCCTGTTCTTCAAACTCTTTTGAAATCACATCACCTCTGTCGCGTGCTGTCTGGATCTCCAATGCTACCGCATTCTCAGCTGCCGTCTTGAAAATCTCTTTATCTTCATCCGATAAGCTCTCCCAGAGCTTTGAGCTTAAGCTGAGTACAAATGAATCATAGGAATAATTCCATTCTGTCAGATACTTGGATACTTCCTGGATCTGTGCACTCTTAATGGTATCGTATGGATTTTCCTGTCCGTCAATGGTTCCGTTCTGAAGTGCCGTATATACTTCTGAGAAGTTCATGGACACCGGGTCTGCTCCAAACTGTGTAAACAGATCAATGTACATTGCATTTGCCGGAGTACGGATCTTCAATCCATCCAGATCTTCCGGAGCTGCGATCTCCCGTACATTGTTTGTGATCTGTCTGAAACCGTTGTCTCCGAGAGCCAGAGGCACTGCGCCAAGTTCCGTAAAGATCTCTTTAATCGCTTCTCCGCCTTCTCCCTCAAAGAAATAAGAATCTACATCCTCATACCCATTGGTAAAAAGCCACGGCATACTTAACACCGATAATCTCGGATCAAAGCTGGATGTATTCATAACAGAATTCAGAGCAATATCCGTAGAACCTGTCAGAAGCATCTCAACGCCTTTCACCAGATCTCCTCCCGCAAGCTGTTCGCTGGGGTATACGGATATGGTATATCTTCCTTCCGTCTTTTCTTCCACTTCCTCTTTAAAACTGTTCACTGCCACCATCCATACACTGGTGTCGCCCGGTGTCAGGCTCAGCTTCAGGTCAATGCTTTCTTCTGCCGCTGCAGATGCGGTAAGGGCCAGAGTAAGTAATGCCCCTGCAATCGTTCCTGTCCATACTTTTCTTTTCATAATCGTTTTCCCCGCCTCTATCGATTTCTTTGAATTGACTGTATTTTACACCTGTCATCACAGGAGGTCAATTTCATATAATCTATAGGGAATCATAGGAAAAATCTATATGCATTCCTTCTGCCGGCGGTATTCTTTGGGACTTTGACCGGCAAAATTACCCGGCTAACAACTCCTCAATATTTTCCCGGTCGATCCCACATGAGCCATATTCTTCCCGAATGTACTTTTATCATTTTCATAATACGAACAAGCGGCAGGATCTCTCCTGCCGCCTGCCATTTAAACTATTAAAGCACAACCACCAGCCGGTTTTCGCCGTCCTCATAGGAAAACTGACTGTCTGTCGCAGCCGCCTGAACAATCTTTCTGGAAATCTCATCTCCCTGAATCAGAGGATTATATTCCCCGCCGCTCCAGCTCAGTCTCATCTCCAGCCGATCCGATTCTTCCTCGTATTCCGCAGTGACTTCCAGCGGATATGCGGGAGAGCCTCCGGGAACGATATTCAGTGCCACCATCTCTTCAAAAATGCTCCGCATATTGGTGGTGCGTTTTCTTGTCAGCATATTCTTCTCACCGAAGTTCTGCAGTGCTTCACTCATGGCGATGAAGTCAAAATCCGCAGATTCCACCGACAGGGACAGCACCTTCAGCCGCTTCACAAAAGCACGTGTCCTGTCCTTCTTCGGATGTTCAAAAATCTGCTCGGGAGTTCCCTCTTCATAGATCAGACCCTGATCCATATAGAAGATTCGGGTGGACACATCCTTTGCAAACTTCATCTCATGGGTAACGATCATCATGGTCATACCCTCGGAAGCCAGCCGCTTCATAACGGATAACACTTCTCCAACCATGGTAGGATCAAGAGCGGAAGTCGGTTCATCAAAAAGGACGATCTCCGGATTCATGGCAAGAGTTCTTGCGATGGCAACACGCTGCTTCTGTCCGCCGGACAGTTCATCCGGATAATTCAGCGCCTTTTCTGCCATACCTACCATACGAAGCAGCCGCATGGCGTTTTGATACGCTGCCTGGGGATTTTCTTTTTTCAAAATCGTTGGCGCAAGCATGACATTTTCGATCACAGTCAGATGTCCAAACAGGTTGAAGCTCTGGAACACCATGCCCATGCGGCGGCGAAGCTGACGAAGATCCGTCTTTTTGTCACCCATGTCGTATCCGAACACGGTCACCTTTCCGTCGGTGGGGGTTTCCAGACGGTTGATGCATCGCATCAATGTGGATTTGCCCGTTCCGGAAGGACCGATAATGGTGATGACGTCACCTCTGTTGATGACGGTGTTCACATCCTTCAGCGGAGTGGCATTGGGATACACCTTTTTCAGATGCTCTACCGTAATCAGAGGTTCCCCGATGGTCTTTGTTTCCTTCTGGCGGTCTGTTTTCTCTTCTTCAGCCACACAGGTATCTGAAACACCTTTGGGCAGTTTCCTGGTTCTGCGTTTGGGATCAATCTTCACTTCTATGCGGCCGATCAGTGACGTAATCAGGGAGGACATCACAAAGTAGATGGCTGCGGTTGCCAGCAGGGGGAAGAATGCCTCGTAGGTGCGGCTTCTGATGATATCTCCTGCCTTTGTCAGATCCTGAATCGAAATGTAGCCTACAATGGAGGTCAGCTTCATCATACCGACGAATTCGCCTTTGTACAGTGGCAGTACATGACGGACCGCCTGAGGCATAATAATCCGTCCAAAGGTTCTGGACTTTCCGAATCCAAGAGAGGTTGCCGCTTCCCACTGCCCCTGATTAATGGCATTGATTCCTGTCTGCAGAATTCCCGCCACAGACACCGCAAACATCATGGCAAATGCAATGATCGCCACGATCACAGGCTGTATATCCAGGGAGCCAAAAACCACAAAGTAGCAGATCAGAAGAACCACCAGTGCCGGAATGCCCTGCATGAGACTGCAGAAGGCTTTTGCAATTGCGGAAATCCAAACCTTTTTCACCCGCAGCCAGAGCATAAGCCCCAATCCCAAAACGGTACCCAGAATCGCCGCACAGACAGAGATCACAAGGGTCACTGCCAGGCCGTTCACAATCAGCTTCCACCGGTCTTCCCGGATAAAGGTCTTTTCAAAGCTCTCGGCTACATTTTCCCAAAAGCCTTTCTCCTCCGCACCGGCTGTTTCCGCAATCGCCATGACCGTCTCTATGTCCAGGTATGAATCGGAGAAGCCCATGACTTCTTCCCTCTCTTCTGTTGCAAATAATCCGGACATGATATAATCCACCTTGCCGGAGGTACAGGCAGGAATGACTCCTTCCCAGTTGTAGCTCTCAACTTCCAGCTCTGCATTGCACCAGAGTGCGAACCGCTGCATCAGTTCTGCATCAAAACCGATGAGTTCATTGTCCTGATAGAAGGAGTAGGGCTGACTCAGTCCGGTGGTACCGATTTTTATGGTATATTCCGGATTTTCCGCTTTTGCAATTTCCGGCATTTCGTAATTCTGTTCCGCGATCCAGCGGCGTTTCATGTCTTCCAGCGTGCCGTCCGTCTCAAGTTCCTTCAGAAAATCATTGATTTTTTCCTTCGCATCCGGAATCTTACTTACCGGACTCACCCCGGCAGCGATGTGTCCGGCTGTACCGACCACACCATCCGGATGGAGCTTCAGACCGCTGACACCCGCTGCTGCGGAGCTGTTATAAACATCTTTTGCCACCGCATAGGCATCTGCCTTTTGGCTCTGCACGGCCAGGAATCCGTCAGCAGCACTGGTAACATAGATATATTCCGCATCAGGATAAGCCTCCCGGGCTGCAGTCTCTGTGGCAGTTCCCGGCTCCACCGCAATCACTGCTTTCTTCAAATCGGGAACCTCTTCCATTTCTTCCGGAAGACTTTCTCTGCGGCATACAAACACGCTGCCGCCCACATAGTGTGATGTGGGGAAATCCACTTCCTTTGCCCGTTCTTCGGTGATAGAAATACAGCCGGATGCCACATCCGCTTTGCCGGTCTGGACAAAATTGATGATTGAGGAAAATGTAGTGGTGCTGATTTCCACACCCATATCCAGTTTGTCTGCGATCATTAAAATCAATTCTGCCTCAAAGCCAGCCGCATTGCCGTCAGAACTCATATAACTCATAGGATACATAGCCGGCTCATATACGTACTTCAGAATGCCGCCCGGACGCTCGCCTGTGTTGTAGGCAGACCAGTCAATGCACATATCCTCCTCATTCCCGGAGAGCCATTTCTCCTTCAGTGCATCGATGGTACCATCCTCAATAAATCTGGAAATGATCTCTGAAAACCGGTCGGTCAGTGGGCTGTCTTTTTTCAGAATAAAGCCGTAACTGTCCTCCACAAGGATCTCAGGGAAAATAGCCAGCTCCGTCTGCTGCCGGGTAGCGACCTCTGCAACCGGCAGATCCATAATGGCTGCATCTACAGCTCCTTTTTTCAGAGCCTCCAGTGCCCCGACCTGGTCATCATAATAATGCCATGTAATGCCGTCAATCACTTCATCCACAAGGCCATCTATCACAGATCCGACAATACTGCCTGCATCACTGCCGGCGAAATCCTCTTTTGTACGGTAGATGACGGAAGTTTTGCTGTCTTTTCCACAACCTGAAAGGCAGAGAATCAAAAGCATCACTGCCAGGATACAAACTTTTCTTATCCGATTCATGTTTTACCTCCTTGATGAGTGCCCCTGTTCCTGCATAAATGCAGTTTTGCAGGGTTTTGTTCCTATGATAATATTACCATATCACACAAAATCAGGAAAGATAAAAACCTGTAATGAATCAAAATATTCTTTCCTCTTTTTCCAGTTCTCCCTCCCGCATTTCCCTTAAACCATAATAATGTCTGGACACAGGCAGCTGAAACGGAACCTTCAGAGTATCAGAATGAATGGCACGGATACACTGATTCAGATCAAACTCTTCCACTTTTTAACTGCCGGAGTGCTCATTAAAAATACTTTAATCATATGTATCTTCCTGTATTTTCTCCAATTCACTGCAGATATGCTTCAGGTGGGCAGTCAGTTTTGTGTTTTCTCCATAATCCACCGGACAGTCGATGATCACCGGTACCGTCTGCTGAAAGGCTTTTTCCAACGTCGGAAGCAGTTCTTCGGCACGATTGATTCGATAACCGATAGCATGTTAAGCAGAAGGGATCCTCAGTTTTCATTCATTCTTCATTGCATTTTCCAGCGTATTGGATCCTGTTTTACTCAGCTGGCACATATCGACGCTAAATCATCGAAACATGATTTTTCTCCATCCAGGTTTCTGCATCCACATCCCCATTTGTTTCCACCAGACTTCCGGCAATCCATCCTGTGCTGCTTTCATTTATATAGATCTCTACCCAGCTTCCATCCTCCGAAACGTTACCGGTGCCATATACTCCTTCTCCCAGACGGATCTGCCTATCCGTTGCAAGTTCCGCTGTCACAGATGGCTCCTTTCTTATCCGGATCCCATCATGGCTGATGGCAGCATAAACAATATCTGACAGACGATGGTTCCCCGTCTCGGAGCCCGCCCTGTCTGATCTATCTATGTGGAACGAATCTACAGCCTGTTCAAAAGCTCCCTTTATCTGGGATGCAATACTTTTGCCGGTTATTTCAGTATACACACCAAAAAATATGGCTGCGATCACGCACAGAAAACTCGTATAAACGATATACTGAAGTACTTTGAGCCCTTTTTTCTTTTTTTCTTCCTCCTCCGGAAATTCCTCCGAAAAATCCAGATCCAAATACTCTTCTCTTTCCTCTTCTCCCATTTCGATTGCACATCCTCCCCCAAATATTTGTAAATATTCGATCTGCAATGAGCAGCGCTTACACCAGATGATTCTCATTTATCAGGAGCAGCCCGGTGTTTTCTTTTGCAGCGTCAAACATACGCTGCGTAAAACCGCTTTTGCTGAACACGCCAAAGATAAC
This sequence comes from Marvinbryantia sp., assembly GCA_016297895.1. GTDB lineage: Bacteria > Bacillota > Clostridia > Lachnospirales > Lachnospiraceae > Marvinbryantia. The sequence continues at coordinate 2,170 of JAEDFS010000059.1, read as the reverse complement.
ATCATAACCGGGAAATGCCTTGCGGATTTCGGCAGCATTGTCAAATTTTTCTTTCAACGTAAAATATACGGGTGCATCCACCGGTCTTGTATGGTATTTACATACCCCTGCAAATATCCGCTTATTCTGATGGTCAACGGCCATTACATCAATTTCCGTATCTCCATCAAAATCATTCGTCCAGTAGGAGCCGATACGGGACGGTGCAAAAGAAATCGCCCCTCTCTTGCACAAATCTGCAAATATACTTCTGCAAATATCCTCATAAGCAAATGCTGCGAATTTCTCTATAAAATCCTTGCCGATTTCATCCAAAACAATCTGCATATTATCCAGTTCCAACTCACCTTTATATGGATAGACATAGCGGAACCAGAAGCGTATAAAATTATCCGAGATAAAATACAATCCCTTGCGGGATTTTTCCGGGTTCTTTTCCGTTACCGGCGTTTTCTTTTCTACGAATCCCAGGTCTGCAAGTGTGGACAAATACGGAGTTAAGGCAGAAGTTGACTGCTCAAGCACTCTGGCAATCTTGCCAAGTTTATGGTTTCCATCTGCGATAGTCTTTATGATGGAGAAGTAATTCACCGCTGTTATAAATTCACTTTTCAGCAGGAAATTGGGTTCTTCATATAAAAACCCGCTCTTGGACAAAACTGCATCTTTAAGCTGTTCTTCCAGCTGCCGGTCATCCTCGAAAAACTCCAGATACTTGGGAACCCCGCCAGTCACGGCGTACTGTTCCACAGCCTGTTCAAAGGGCATTTTCTGAGCGGCATAGACATCCGTGAATGGCAGCGGAACCAGACGCATCTGTGCTGTTCTTCGGCCATACAGCGGGCTGTCATAGGACAGAGCGTGTTTCTGCATCATACCGATCATGGAACCGGACAGAATCAGCATCACATTGCTGTCTTTCAGTATTTCATCCCAGGCATTCTGCAAAATAGAAGGGAATGCCGGGTTTGTCTTTACAAGGTACGGGAACTCATCAATAACCAGCACTTTCTTTTCTTCTGGTCGATAATCTGCAATCACCTGAAACAGATCCAGCCAGTCCGTAAATACTGCTTTCTGCAGCAATGTATTTTTTATTGTACGGGCTACAACACCCGCCAGCCGTTTCATGCCCTGACTTTCCAATTCCTCTGTGGCAAGGAAATAAAAGGCCGTTTTCTTCTTCAAAAATTCTTTGATCAGCGTTGTTTTTCCAACTCTTCGGCGGCCATAGATGACCACAAAGCTGCTGTCACGGTTGTATTCCGCATTCAGTTTGTCAAGCTCGGTTTGTCTTCCTATGAATTTCATATTCGCCTCTCCTTATCATAATTCAATTTATGATAATTTCATTTATATTTTATATCTTTATCATAAAAAGTCAAGGTTCTCCATGCAAATTCCGGTGTATCCATCAATCAGAGTTTCCCATAAAAAAAGGCCGCATAACATGCGACCCAATTTATATGAAAAGGATTTTCACCCTGTTATTTTTCTTATCACCGCCAGAAGCGGCTAAAGAAACATCCCCGCAGGATAGATACCAGTCCCCGCAGGATCAGAAACACCCCAATCACCCATGCCATGGCAGCTATACCGGCAAACGGATGCGTGAAGGACAGGAATCCAACGCCTGTCAGCCTTTTATCCCTCAATGGAAATATAATTTGATTTTTTCTCCACAGCCTTCTGATCTTTTGGCAATTCAAAGGACAGGATTCCGTTTTCGAACTTCGGATGGATATCCTCCTGCTGTACATGATCACCCACATAAAAGCTCCTGCTTACATTTCCGGCAAAGCGCTCCCGGCGGATATATCTTCCATCCTTGTCTTTTGTATCCTTATCCAGACCCTTCACTGCATGAATAGTCAGGTACCCGTTTTCCAGTTCCATCTGAATCTCATCTTTTTTAAAGCCCGGCAGATCCACATCTACTTCATAGGCGTTTTCTTTTTCCTTCACGTCTGTCTTCATGATCGCCGGTTCATGTTTCCCATACAGAACCTTTCCAACATTCGGAAATGCAAAACCATCCATAAAATCATCAAATAATCTTTCTCCAAAAATACTAGGCATCATCATAAGTCATGTCCCCTTTCTTTTTTGTTCTATCTGTGTTATAACACACTTATTAGCACTCGTCAATAGGGAGTGCTAATAAAATTGT
>JAEDFS010000058.1 GCA_016297895.1 Marvinbryantia sp. | reverse complement strand
CACGTATCCAGCTTGGAAGGCTGGTGTTCTACCATTGAACTACACCCGCATGTTTATGATTGAATTCAATGCCCAGAACCGGAATCGAACCAGTGACACGAGGATTTTCAGTCCTCTGCTCTACCAACTGAGCTATCTGGGCAAGTGAGCGTTTCTGCTTCACAACAATGAACATTATAAAGGATAAGACTTTGTCTGTCAAGGGGAAATTTCATTTTTTTTATCAGGGAAAATACAAGAAAACTTGCATACCTTGTTTGTCCTGTGTTATACTACCAGCTATAATGAGGTTTGGGAGACAATAAGGATATGGAAAAATCAGAAAAAAAGGATATGGAAGAACTGGTGACAGCGCTTCTTGACAGTTACAGAAAACATGAGATTATCTGCAATATCGATACAGAGAAAAAACTGAACAGGGAAGGTATTATTGAGATCCTGGAAATGATCCGTCAGGTGCTGTTTCCCGGATACTTTGAACTGAAAAAACTTCACAGCGGTACCGTGGCCTACCATGTGGGAGATCTTCTGGAGGATATCCGGCACAGGCTCACAAAGCAGGTGAAAAAGGCGCTGACCTATACATCGGAGGATAAGGATCTTCTGGGGAAGACCGGCGGACGGCAGGCAGAAGAACTGGTGGAATGTTTTATGAACAGGCTGGTTCCCTTAAGAGAGATCCTGGCAAAGGATGTCCAGGCGGCCTATGACGGGGACCCGGCAGCTTTTAATACGGATGAAGTTATTTTTTCCTATCCGGGCGTGTTTGCCATTACTGTGAATCGCATCGCCCATGAACTTCATGTTCTGGGAATCCCCATGATTCCGAGAATCATGACGGAATATGCCCACAATCTGACGGGAATCGATATCCATCCGGGAGCAACGATCGGAGAGTATTTCTTTATTGACCATGGAACCGGTGTGGTAATCGGTGAAACCACAGAGATCGGAAAAAATGTGAAGATCTATCAGGGAGTGACGCTGGGGGCTCTTTCCACCAGAGGCGGACAGTCTCTTAGAAATGTGAAACGTCATCCAACACTGCAGGACAATGTGACCGTGTATTCGGGAGCTTCCATTTTAGGCGGGGAGACCGTGATCGGAGAAGGCGCAGTCATCGGAAGCAATGCGTTCCTGACTTCATCTGTGCCGGCGCACACCAGGGTCAGCATCAAGAATCCGGAGCTGCAGTTTAAAGTGCGGGGAAGTGTCAAGACCCAGGAAATCGGGCAGGAAGGCTTTTTCAACCGCAAGGAGCTGGATTAAAAAAATATTGACGGATAAAAAGATCCGTATTAAAATAAGGACTGGTTTGATTTGCGGGACGCGAACAGATGTGTTTGTATCGAGGACGTTCTGCAGGGCAGATGTTTATGAGGAGGATGAAAAATGGCAGCGTACAGTGAATTAAGCAAAGAAGAGTTACTGAATCTGAAGTCTGGTCTGGAAAAGAAGTTTAAGCAGATTCAAAAGCAGAATCTTCATCTGGATATGTCCAGAGGAAAACCCTCGGCGGCTCAGCTGGATCTGAGTATGGGAATGATGGATATTCTGAACAGCACATCCAATCTGAAATGTGAAGCCGGCGTGGACTGCCGAAACTATGGAGTCCTGGACGGAATTCCGGAAGCACAGGAGCTTCTGGCGGATATGACTGAGGTCCCTGCCAATCAGATCATCATCTACGGCAACTCCAGTCTGAACGTTATGTTTGATACCGTGGCACGTTCCATGACTCACGGTGTCATGGGAAGTACTCCCTGGTGTAAGCTGGATAAGGTGAAGTGGCTTTGCCCGGTTCCCGGATATGACCGTCATTTTGCAATTACCGAATACTTTGGAATTGAGATGATCAACGTACCCATGACACCGGATGGACCGGATATGGATATGGTTGAGAAACTGGTCAGCGAAGACGAAGCCATCAAGGGTATCTGGTGTGTGCCCAAGTACTCCAATCCCCAGGGAATCACCTATTCGGATGAGACGGTCCGCCGTTTTGCAAGACTGAAGCCTGCAGCAAAGGATTTCAGAATCTACTGGGATAATGCTTACGGCATCCATCACCTTTATGATGACAAACAGGACTATCTCATTGAGATCCTGATGGAATGTAAAAAAGAAGGAAACCCGGATATGGTATACAAATTCTGCTCCACATCCAAGGTAAGCTTCCCGGGTTCCGGTGTGGCAGCCATTGCGGCATCTCCGGCCAACCTGGAGTTTATCCGTCAGCATATGCGGATCCAGACCATCGGCCATGACAAGCTGAATCAGCTGCGTCATGTGCGGTTCTTCAAGGACATTCACGGAATGGTAATGCATATGAGAAAGCATGCGGAGATTCTCCGTCCCAAGTTTGAAGCAGTGCTCAATGTGCTGGATCAGGAACTGACCGGTCTGGAGATCGGAAGCTGGATCCGTCCCAGAGGAGGATATTTCATTTCCTTTGATGCGCTTCCCGGATGTGCAAAAGCCATTGTGGAAAAAGCAAAGGATGCGGGCCTTGTGATGACACCGGCAGGAGCGACCTATCCGTATGGAAAGGATCCCCAGGACAGCAATATCCGTATCGCACCTTCCTTCCCGACACCGGAGGAACTGGCCATTGCGGCAGAGATCTTTGTGCTCAGTGTGAAGCTGGTGAGCATCGATAAGATCCTGGAGAGTAAATAATTAAACAATTTTTAAGGGAAAGGAAGTGATGATGCACTTGTATTATCACTTCCTTTTAGGTATACTTTTAAAAGAAGAATTTTGAAGGGGTAATGCATATGAAAATTGTAGTGCTTGCGGGAGGAACCAGTACGGAAAGAGACGTGTCCATTGTGTCCGGAACCAAGGTCTGTGAGGCTTTGAGAGAAAAAGGACATCAGGCGATCCTCGTCGATGTATTTTGCGGAAAAGAGTCTCTTTGCGCAGAACAGGCATTTGAGGGAGCATATGATCTTTCCGGGGATGTGGAGTACATAAAAGGATTTAACGGACAGATCGAGAAAATGAAGGCAGAGAGAAAAGAGTTTTTCGGACCAAAGGTGCTGGAAGTCTGCCAGAAAGCTGATATGGTCTTTCTCGCACTTCATGGAATGTGCGGAGAGGATGGCAGGATCCAGGCAGCATTTGACCTTCTTGGCATTCCTTATACGGGAAGCGGATATCTGGGAAGTGCGCTGGCCATGGATAAGGGAATCACCAAGCAGCTTTTCCGGGAAAACGGCGTACCGACACCGGAAGGAGTTGTGCTGAAAAAAGCAGAACCGAGAAAAACGGCAGAAGAGTATGGCGTCGGACTGCCCTGTGTGGTAAAGACGTCCTGCGGAGGCTCTTCAGTAGGCGTTTACATCGTGGAGACGGAGGAAGCATTTGCAAAGGCTCTGGAGAACGGATTTGCCTACGAGGAAAAACTGGTCGTTGAAAAGTATGTAAAAGGAAGAGAATTCTCTGTGGGTGTGGTGGACGGTACAGCGTATCCTGTCATTGAGATCGCACCTCTGGTCGGCTTCTATGATTACAAAAATAAATACGAGCCGGGAAGCACAATAGAGACCTGCCCGGCTGATCTGGATGAGGAACTGACAAAAAAGATGCAGGGATATGCGGAGGAGGCATACCGGGTGCTCAGACTGGAAAGTTATGCCAGAATGGATTTTATGATGGACGAGGAGGGCAATATGTATTGTCTGGAAGCCAATACGCTGCCCGGAATGACACCTACCAGCCTGCTTCCCCAGGAGGCAGCGGCACTTGGAATGAGTTTTTCCGATCTCTGTAACAAATTGGTAGAGGTATCGTGTTAGACTGAAAACAGATGAGAACTGCGACGTGGGAGTAGAGCAGAGGATCCGCAGTGAAAGGCGGGAAAGAGGGGAGTAATATTGAAATGAAGAATCTGACTTTGGAACATATTGCACAGGCCTGTGGGGGACAGTATGTCGGCCCGGAAGAGGACCGGTGCCGGGAGGTAAGGGATATCACCACCGACAGCCGGAAGGCCGGTGAAGGAAGCCTGTTTGTGGCAATCGTGGGAGAACGGGTGGATGCCCATCGGTTCATTCCTTCCGTTTATGAGCAGGGAGCGCTCTGTGTTCTCTGTGAAAAGGCTCCGGAACAGGCTGCGGGAGCATATATTCTGGTAGACTCTACTCTGCAGGCTGTAAAGGAGATCGCAGAATTCTACCGGCAGCAGCTGAATGTGAAGGTGGTGGGAATCACCGGAAGCGTGGGGAAGACCAGTACGAAAGAGATCATTGCATCGGTGCTTTCTGAAAAATATCGGGTGCTGAAGACGCTGGGGAATTTCAATAATGAACTGGGAGTCCCTCTTACCATTTTCCGCCTTCGGGAAGAAGACGAAGTGGCAGTGCTGGAAATGGGGATCAATCATTTCGGAGAAATGCACCGTCTTGCGAAAATGGCACGGCCGGATCTCTGTGTGATTACCAATATCGGACAGTGCCATCTGGAGTTTCTGGGTGACAGGGACGGAGTTTTAAGAGCAAAATCGGAAATTTTTGATTTCATTGCTCCGGATGGGAAGATCATTCTCAACGGAGATGATGATAAATTATCTCAGCTTACATCGGTAAAAGGCATTACGCCCAGGTTTTTCGGAATCGAGACAGAACGGGAGATCCGGGCAGAACAGATCGAGAGCGTGGGATTAAAGGGAGTAAAGTGCAGGATTTTTGTGGGTGAAGAAAGCTTTGAGGTGACCATTCCGATTCCGGGATACCATATGGTGCTCAATGCGCTGGCGGCGACAGCCGTGGGAATCTCCATGGGAATGACTCCGGAAGAAATCCGAAGAGGAATCGAGAAGCTGCAGTCTCTTGCCGGACGTTTCCACATACTGGAGGCGGACGGTGTGACGGTAGTGGATGACTGCTACAATGCAAATCCGGTGTCCATGAAAGCATCTCTTGGAGTGCTGGAGCAGGCCCTGGGAAGAAAAGTAGCCATTCTGGGTGATATGGCTGAACTGGGAGACCGGGAAAGGGAGTTTCACGAAGAAGTGGGACGCTATGTGGGCGGACTGGATATCCAGCTCTGCATCTGTGTGGGCAGTCTGAGCCGGTATCTGGCAGAGGCGGCAAAAAGCGCCGGTTCCGGGATGGAGATCCGGGAATTTGATACGCTGGAGGAAGCACTTGAGAAGATCCCCGGCCTGATTCGCACAGGGGACAGTGTGCTGGTAAAGGCATCTCATTCTATGCATTTTGAGAAAATTGTAGATGTCCTGACACAGAGTAAAAAATAAGGAGGATAAGAACATGAAAAAGAGATTGGCAACCGGTTTACTGACAGGTCTTTGCGTGGCTTTATGCTGCGGTGCACCGGCACTGGCAGACAGCCGAAAGGTCGTGACTCTGGGAGCAGACCTGACAGAGGAACAGAAAAATACAATGATGAGATACTTTGGCGTAAGCTACGACGGAGTGGATCTGATCTATATCAACAATACGGACGAGAGAGAGCATCTTGGTTCCTATGTACCGCTGGAGCAGATCGGTAACTATACCTACAGCTGTGCACTGGTTTCTCCCACATCATCCGGCGGAATCCAGGTAAAGACGGCAAATCTGGACTGGGTAACCTGCAACATGATCGCAACTACGCTGTCCACCAGCGGAGTGACCAATTGCCAGGTTGTTGCGGCATCTCCTTTTAAGGTGTCCGGTACCGGTGCTCTGACCGGAGTGATCATGGCATATGAGACAGCCAGCCAGGAGACGCTGGATCCGGTGAAAAAGGATCTGGCCAATCAGGAGCTGGTAGCTACCGGTAATCTGGCAAATGAAGTGGGACAGAGCAAAGCCACTGCTATTATGAATGAGACCAAAATCGAAGTGGTGGAAAACAATATTACCAATGTACAGGAGATCAATAACATCGTAAATAATGTTTCCAATCAGTATGGTGTAGAGGTGGGACCGGATCAGAGTATGGTCATTGCCGAACTGATGCAGAAAATTGCTGAGCAGGAATATGATATCACGCAGTTAAAAGCGACTCTGGATATGGTACAGGCAAATGTAGCAGGCGATGCGGGTGCATCTGAGGAAGAACAGCAGGCTGCGGAACAGAAAGCGCTGGAATCCCAGAAAGCAGCAGAGCAGGCTGCAGCAGCAGCTCAGATGTCTTCCGATGAATATCAGGCACTGGTAGATGCGGGACAGGACGTGACAGATGTGCTTCCGGAGGAAGAAGATATTTTGAACAATACGGATGTGACTGTCCTGGAGACAGAAGGTGCCAGCGTCAATGAAGGGGATACCACCACGACGGTTCTGGAACAGGAATCTGAGCAGGCACAGACCGATAACGGACTTGGAATTCCGGAAGCAACGGCAGACGGCACTGTGACAGAGCCGACAGAAGCGCAGACAGAAGCAGGAATTATCGTGGAAACGGATGAAGCGCAGACAGAAGCGGGAATCATCGTAGAAACGGATGAAGCTCAGACAGAAGCAGGAATCATCGTGGAGACAGAAGCCATTACGGAAGTTCTGACAGAAGCTGTGGAGACGGAAGCCGTAACGGAAGCAGTAACAGAGACGGAAGAAGAATGGAAAGCAGAGAATCTGCCTGCAGAGGACAAAGCGGTTTATGATGAAGTGAAGACAGATATGGATAGCCTCTTTACCTCCACAGAACTGAGAAGTGAAGACGGAGCCTATGTAATGTATCTGACCGAGGAGGCTTCCAAAAAGGTGCCGGAGGCGCTGGAACAGTATCTTCTGAAGCTGATGAGCAAGGGAACCGAAGCAGTAGCCGCTGAGGAGGCAGCAGATGTGGAGATCCCGCAGAATATCATGGAAGAGACCTCTGTTTATGCAGAAGACAGACATTATGAAGATGCACAGCTGGCTCAGATGGATAAATTTGTGAGAAGATTTGTATTCAAAGATTCTGAAAAACTGCTGGCAGACAGTATGCTGGAAGAATCTGATAAGGCATTCCTTTACGAGGAGATCATGAAAGTCCTGGAGAAAGCTTACAAGGTTGAGCCGGAAGAGACAGAAAATCTGACAGAGGAAATGGCAGAAGGAACTGCAGAAGAACCGGGGGCAGAAGAGATGCCGTCAGACGCTGCTGAGGAGATCCCGGCAGAAGCAGAAGGCGCAGCAGATGAGTTTGCGGATTTTGAGGAACAGGAAGGAAGCTTCTGAGAAAAAGCGGAACAATCAGAGGGAATACCGGAACAGGCAATGTTCCGGTATTCTTTGAAGGAGAAAAATGATGCGTTGTAAATATTGTGGACGTAGATTGAGAGAGGGAGAGCGGTGCGGCTGCAGAAGCCAGAATAAGAACAGCAGGGCAGCAGCCAGAAGGAGAAGGAAGAGACGGATCAGAAGATTTTTTGTGACACTGATCCTGATCTGTCTGCTGGCAGTGTTGGGGATGCTTGGATATCGATGGTTTCTGGACAACGGGAATACCGTTCTGTCGAAGATTCCGTTCCTTCAGAATCTGACAGGAAAGATCCATACTTCCGGAACCATTGCCCAGAATGTGGGAGAGACTACGGTCTGGAATGACGAACCGGTAGTAAAGGCAGAGCACAGTGCAGAGATCGCCCGTATCAGGGAACAGTATGAAGCGGGAAGAATCGATTACGGCGGAGTGAAAAAGAATCTTGGCAGGCTGGATACTTCCTCCATGTCAGAGACGGATCTTCAGTCTTACCGCGAACTGTCTGCTCAGGTGGAGCAGGATCTTCGGGATACGGTGGGAGGATATGTGTCCTCCGGTTCCTATTCGGAAGCCAGAGAATTGCTGAACAGGATGAGTCAGACACTGCCGGGCGACAGTGTGGTGGGAGAACTGATCGGTCAGTATGGAGGCCAGATTGGGATGTAAGGTATATAAGTAACTGTTCGGCGAAGGTACTGAACAGTTACGATATAAAAAAGAATCCTGTTTTCAGGATTCTTTTTTATATCGTATGTCCGGAGATCAGGGCTTCAGACCGTATGCTTCTCCAGCAACTCCTTTATCACATTCTGGGTATAAGCTCCCAGAAATTTTTTGTCTTCTTTGCTCAGTTCTTTTGGATAGATCGGTTTTCCATATTCCAGAATCACATGAGTGGGGCGGATCTTTGGAATATGATTTTCGAAGATCTCAGCAGAGTTTGTGATTGCCATGGGAATAATGGCATATCCTGTTTTTTCAGCCATTTTCATACTGCCTTCCTTAAAGGGAAGCATGCCTTCGCCGCGATTGCGGGTACCCTCAGGAAAGATACACATGGAGATTCCGTTTTTCATCTGCTCGATTCCGGTGAGGATCGTTTTCAGACCCTGACGGACATCTTCCCGGTTCAGAAACAGACAGTAAAGACGTTTCATCCAGGTGGACAGCAGAGGAATCTTTTCCATGCCGTCTTTTGCCACATATCCGGTAAGATCCGGACATCTGCAGTAGGTGAGCAGAATGTCAAAATAGCTGCGGTGATTTCCTACATAGAGAACCGGTTCGCCGGAAGGCACATTTTCATGTCCGATCACAGTGACCTTCGTTCCGGCTTCCCACAGGATCAGTTTAAACATAAACTGTACGATACGCAGGGAAGAGACATCCCGCAGGCGTGGATTCCACTTGCCGATGATCCATTCCAGAATTAAAATAGGAATGGAGAGAATGAGAAAACCGACTACTGTAGTGATTATAATGATAAATCTGATCATAGTTTTTATCCTTATCTTTCCGGGTGTGTTTTAAATCAACTACAGTATACAAAAAAATGAAAGCAGTTGCAACAGTCAAATGCAGACAGGAGAAAAAGACGATGGATCTGATCAGTCAAATTGAGAACTATATCCCTTTTAACCGACAGGAAGAGCAGGATAAAAAAGAGATGCTGCGGCGTCTGCGAAGTGGGGAAGAACTGCACACAAGAGAAAATGCTTCTGCCCATCTCACGGCATCCGGCTGGGTGGTGAGCCCGGACCGGAAAAAGGTTCTGATGGCCTATCACAATCTCTATGATTCCTGGGCTTGGCTGGGAGGTCATGCAGACGGAGAACGGGATCTTCTGGCCGTGGCAAAACGGGAAGTGCAGGAAGAAAGCGGCCTTGAGGAGGTGCGGGCGGTATCGGATGAGATTTTTTCTCTGGAGATCCTTACCGTTGACGGGCATGAGAAGAAAGGTGATTATGTGTCCTCGCATCTTCATCTGAATGTGACCTATCTTTTTGAGGCGGATCCTGCACAGGACATAAGATGTAAGCCAGATGAGAATCAGGGCGTGGCCTGGTTTGGCCCGGAGGAGGCCATAGAAAAGTCTTCTGAACCCTGGATCCGGGAAAGAATCTACCGGAAGCTGAATGAAAAGTTGTTGTCCGTTTTCAACAGAGAAGAAAGTAGTGACGGAGAGGGCAAAGCTGTGGTATAATTCAGGCGCCGGGACTCGCAAGCGAGTCTTGAAAGGAGGTATGTTTGAATGAAAGTAACATTGAATCCGGATGAGGAAGTTGTCAAAACGGTAAAAGAGGGGCTGAAACGAACAGGCGGATACTGTCCGTGCCGACTGGAACGGACGGAGGAAAACAAGTGTATGTGCCGGGAATTCCGGGAACAGATCAAAGATCCGGAATTTGAGGGATACTGTCATTGTATGCTTTACTACAAAGCAAAGTAAGAAAGAAGAGGCAGAGATGAAGACAACAGGTTTGATCCATGTGTATTGCGGAAACGGAAAAGGAAAGACGACCACCGGAATGGGACTTTGTGCCCGTGCTGCCGGATTTGGATACCGGGTGCTGATCTACCAGTTTATGAAAAATAATAAAACCAGTGAGCGAAAAACCCTGGAGCATGCCGGGAATATTACCTGGCTGGACGGCCTGGATCAGGAGAAATTCAGTTTTCAGATGACAGAGGAAGAAAAACGCCAGCGTCGGGAATTTTATGATTCTCAATTGGAGAAGGTGACCGGGATCGCAGTGGAGCAGAAATTTGATGTGCTGTTCCTTGATGAGGCCATCTATACCATAAGAGCGGGGCTTCTGGATGAACAGAAGCTGCTGGATTTTCTGGATCATAAACCGGAGCACCTGGAAGTGATCCTGACGGGACAGGGCCCAAGCGAAGCACTTCTTCAGAGAGCAGATTATGTGTCAGAGATCTGTATGAGGAAGCATCCCTTTCAGAAGGGGCAGCCGGCCAGGGACGGCATTGAGAGATAGAGACCGGTGAAACCGGATCACGACAGAATGAGAGAACAGAAAATGAGGCAGAAATATGAGAGCATATGAACGATTGCTGAATTATGTAAAGGTATATACCACAAGTGATGAGGACAGTCCGACCACGCCATCCACAGACAGACAGTTTGATCTGGGGAGAAAACTGGCGGAGGAGCTGAAAGAACTGGGAGCAGAACATGTGCGGATTAATGAGCAGTGCTATGTATATGCCGAGATCCCGGCAACTCCCGGAAAGGAGCAGGCACCGGCCATCGGCCTGATCGCACACATGGACACAGCACCGGATTTTTCGGGAGAACATGTGAATCCACAGGTGCTGACCGATTACGATGGAGGAGATGTGGTGCTTGGAACAAGCGGCCGAAAGCTGACGGTGAAGGATTTTCCGCATCTTCCCTCGCTGAAAGGAAGAACGCTGATCACGACAGACGGAACGACGCTTCTGGGAGCGGACGATAAGGCCGGAGTGGCGGAGATCATGACCCTGGCGGAAACGCTTCTGAAGAGTGATCTGCCACACGGAAAAGTCTGCATTGCGTTCACACCGGATGAAGAGATAGGAAGAGGTGCAGATGCCTTTGATGTTCCCGGATTCGGTGCGGAATTTGCCTTCACGGTAGACGGCGGTGCGGAAAACGAGATTGAATATGAAAATTTTAATGCAGCAGGAGCAGACGTAAAGATCAGAGGATTTTCCGTCCACCCGGGCAGCAGTAAAAATACCATGGTCAATGCGTCTCTGGTGGCAATGGAGTTTAATGCCATGCTGCCTGCAGGAGATACACCGAGAAATACGGAAGAATATGAGGGATTTTTTCATTTGTGTGAAATGAGCGGAACTGTTTCCGGGGCGACTCTTCATTACATCGTCCGGGACCACAGCTTTTCCATGTATGAATGCCGTCTTCAGATGCTGCGCCACGTGGAAAAGCTTCTGAATGAGAAGTACGGGGAAGGAACCGTCTCTGTAGAGATTCATGAGCAGTACCGGAATATGAAAGAAAAGATCGAGCCATGTATGCATCTGATCGAACATGCAAAGAGAGCAGCAGAGGAAGCCGGACTTCACCCGGTGACGGTGCCCGTCAGAGGGGGCACAGACGGAGCCAGACTGTCCTTTATGGGACTGCCCTGTCCGAA
>JAEDFS010000057.1 GCA_016297895.1 Marvinbryantia sp. | reverse complement strand
CTTTTGGACGGAGCCAATGAGATCGATATGGTGATTAATCTTACGGATGTAAAAAACGGGGATCTTGATAAGGTGGAACAGGAAATCGCCGCTCTGAAGAAGGAGACCGGAGATAAGATCCTGAAGGTCATCATCGAGACCTGTTATCTGACCGAAGAAGAAAAGATCGCTCTGTGCAGGGCAGTTACCAATGCGGGAGCCGATTTTATCAAGACGTCTACCGGATTTGGTACGGGAGGGGCGACTCTGGAGGATATCCGGTTGTTTCGCAAGCATATCGGTCCCGGAGTACGGATGAAAGCGGCAGGAGGAGTGAGAAGCATGGAGGACCTGGAGCAGTTTATCCGGGAAGGCTGCGCAAGAGTAGGTACCAGTTCCGCAGTAAGTCTGCTGAAAAAACAGGAAACGGGAGAACGGATAAAATGATCAGATTCGGAATCGTAGGTACGAATTTTGTCAGCGACTGGATGACAGAAGCAATCGGAATGACAGAGGGGGCTGTGGCTGCGGCGGTATACTCCAGAAAGGAAGAGACCGGAAAAGCCTTTGCTGCAAAACACGGAATCGACAGGATATTTACCGATTTTGAGGAATTCATCCATTGGGATGGAATCGATGCAGTCTATATTGCAAGCCCGAATTTTGCTCACTGCAGACAGGCAGTGGCTGCCATGAACAGCGGGAAACATGTGCTCTGTGAGAAAGCCATTGCCACCAATTCTGGTGAGTTTGAGAAAATGAGGGAGGCGGCACGGAATAACCGGGTGATCCTCATGGAAGCTATGCGTCCGGTCCATGACCCTTCCTGCCGGATCCTGATGGATTCCATGAACACCATCGGACCTGTCCGCAGAGCCTGTATCGAATACTGTCAGTATTCTTCACGATATGATAAATTCAAAGAAGGTGTGATCTTAAATGCCTTCAATCCGGAGTATTCCAATGCAGCGATCATGGATATCGGAGTGTACTGCATCCATTACTGTGCCCGTCTGTTTGGAATGCCGGACAGGATCCATGCAGAGTCTTCCTTTTTGCATAACGGAATGGAAGGATGCGGGATCCTGCTGATGAATTACGGTCAGATGCAGGTGGAGATCGTGTATTCCAAGATCACAGAGTCTGCGTTCCCCAGTGTGATCCAGGGGGAAAACGGAACCCTGACCATTGACCGGTTGTCGAAGCCGACGAAGGTGATGAAGATCGCAAGAGACGGTGTTCAGACAGATCTGGGGTATCTTCCTTCGGAAAATAATATGGTCCATGAAGTGATGGATTTTATGGAGCTGATCCGGCGGGGAGAGTGGAACCATGAATACCTGAAGTATTCAGAGATCACCATGAAGATCATGGATGAAGCCAGAAGACAGACGGGAATCGTATTCCCGGTGGAAAAAGGACTATGAGCAATTCTTATGAAAATCTTAGGATTCGGCTGAGAGTGTTAAAATTCTGTGAACTGTGTTGACTCAAAATGGAAGCTACGATAAAATAATTACGTCAATGTAACAAATACGTAATAAATGGGGGAGTAAAGACAGAAGGTAAGGAGGCAAAGGGTTTATGAAGAAAAGAAATATCAGAGTACTTGCTGCATTTCTGGCGGTGAATCTGGCTTTGCCCTGGAGTATGAGTCCGGTCATGGCAGAAGAGACGACGGAACAGACAACAGAGCAGCAGGTTTCCGAACAGGCAGATATGAGCATGGTGGGAAGCATGGCATTTGCCAAATGCCAGGAATATGTGAACGTAAGAAGCGGAGCAGGCACAGATAATGAAGTGGTAGGAAAGATCCGCAACCATCATGCTGCGATGATCATGGATCGGGTAGGCGACTGGTATAAGATCAAATCCGGCAATGTGATCGGTTATGTCAATACGGAGTATTTTGCTGTAGGGGAAGAAGCACAGCAGATCGCCGATGAGGTGGCTTACTGTGTGGCAAAGGTTTATCCGGAGGTTCTGATGGTACGTTCGAATCCGGATGATACTTCAGAAGTGGTGGAGATGGCTCAGCACAATGAAGAACTTGAAGTCGTGGAATGGGACGGCGGCGAATGGATGAAGGTTGCCATGGGCAATGACATCTATGGATATGTAAATGCCTACTACGTTGACTATAACAAATATTATGCGGTAGCAGAGACTCTGGAAGAAGAGCGGGAACGCCTGGGCATTACGAAAGAAGAGCAGGAAGGCGCCCAGGAAACCACGGAAACGGCAGCGCCGCAGACAGAGGAAGCCGGAGCACCGGAGACATCAGCACCGGAAAATACCTCACCGGAGAGTGAACAGATTCCTGAGACTGAGTATGTACCCGAGACTGAGTATGTACCT
This sequence comes from Marvinbryantia sp., assembly GCA_016297895.1. GTDB lineage: Bacteria > Bacillota > Clostridia > Lachnospirales > Lachnospiraceae > Marvinbryantia. Next base: position 9,023 of record JAEDFS010000057.1, on the reverse strand, counting down.
GAGACTGAGCATGTACCCGAGACGGAATATGCACCTGAGACAGAGTACACCGAGACAGAATACATACCTGAGACGGAGTACACCGAGACGGAGTATGTGCCTGAGACAGAATACATAGAGACAGAGTATGTACCTGAGACGGAATATGCGCCTGAGACAGAGTACACCGAGACAGAATACATACCTGAGACGGAGTACACCGAGACGGAGTATGTGCCTGAGACAGAATACGTAGAGACAGAGTATGTGCCTGAGACAGAATACGTAGAGACAGAATATGTACCTGAGACAGAGTATACCTCTTCCACCGGTCAGGAGATTGCCAACTTTGCAGTTCAGTTTGTAGGAAATCCCTATGTATATGGCGGAACCAGCCTGACAAACGGAGCTGACTGCTCCGGATTTGTTCAGTCTGTATTTGCAAGCTTCGGAATCGGACTTGCCCGTACGGCAGCAGATCAGTCTTATGGCGGAAGCTCCGTAGATATAGGCAGTATCCAGGCAGGAGACCTTCTGTTCTATTCTGATGGAAGCGGAATAAGCCATGTGGCGCTTTACATCGGCGGCGGGCAGATCGTACATGCCAGCACACCGGAGAGCGGAATTATTATTTCCAGCTATAACTACAATACACCGGTATGCGCAAGAAGATACTGGTAAGATATCATAGTTGGGGGCTTTTGACCCCAACATCATACAGTAAAAGCAGTAAACATGAAAAAGTATCGCCCGTTCTTTCCAGGAACGGGCGATGTTCTTTTTCAGTGTGCCAAACCGATATGTCGGTTCTGATCACAGGTATCTTTGCAATGATCCTCTTTCCGTGATACAATAGTATCATGCAGTGCAAAAACGAAGGAAGATATGGGGGAAAGATGAATTATCAGGTAACATTTACAAAAGAAAATATCACAGTTTCTGTTCCGGAAGGAAGGACTGTCATGGAAGCGGAGCGTATGGCAGGACTGGTGCCGGACGCACCCTGCGGGGGGCAGGGAAAATGCGGAAAATGCCGGATGAGGATCAATGACATACCGGCACTTGCCTGCCGGACTGAGATTCATTCAGATGTGAAGGTGGAGACAGAGGAAGCTTCCGGGCAGAGCAGCCGGATCATGATGGAGGGAACGGGAAGAGAAGTCCTGTTTTCTCCGGGAGAACTTCCGGCTGATGCGGAGCATCCGGTTCTGGCGGCTGTGGATCTTGGAACCACCTCCCTGGTGGTGTATCTGATGGATGGGGTAACGGGAGAACAGCTTTCTGTGAAAAGTATGCTCAATCCTCAGAGACAATACGGGGCGGACGTCGTGTCAAGATGCAGCTATGCATTGGAGAACGGGGCACATATTATCGGAAAATGCGTAAGAGAAGGAATCAATCTTCTGATGCGGGAGGCGGCCATGGAATGCCGGAGAAGCCGGGAGGATATTGTCCGTATTGTTATGGTGGGAAATGCCTGCATGCATCATCTGTTTCTGGAAATTTCCACGGATACGCTGGTGGTGGCGCCTTATAAACCAAGGGTTCTGGAAGCAGTGTCAGTTCCGGCAGCAGAATGCGGGATTTATGCGCATCCTGCCGCTCTTGTAAAGTGGCTGCCGAACATCGGAGGATTTGTGGGAGCTGATACGGTATCCTGCATTCTTGCCTGCGAGATGGAAAAAAGGGATGAGATCACGCTGATGGTGGATATCGGCACCAATGGGGAAATGGTGCTGGGGAACCGGGAAGGACTGATTGCCTGTTCCACAGCGGCAGGTCCGGCTTTTGAGGGAGCCAGGATCTCCTGCGGAATGCGGGGGAGTGAGGGGGCCATCGATCATGTGTATCTGGAAAACGGAAAACTTGGATATCATGTGATCGGAGAAGGAGAGCCTCTTGGGATCTGCGGATCCGGACTTCTGGATGCGGCAGTCTGTTTCCTGGAAATGGGTGTGATCGATGAGACGGGACGAATGAACGAGACCTGGTATTTTACCCGAAAAATCTACATCAATCAGAAGGATATCCGGGAACTGCAGCTGGCAAAAGCGGCAATCTCGGCGGGGATCCGTCTGCTGTGCAGACACAGAGGAATCCAGGTCAGTCAGATCGGGGAGCTTCTGCTGGCGGGAGCTTTTGGCAATTACATGGATCCGGACAGTGCCTGTGCCATCGGTCTTCTCCCGGAAGAATTAAAAGGACGGGTGCGTCTCATTGGAAATGCAGCCGGAGAGGGAGCGCGGATCGCAGTTCTGAACGAAGGAGAATACCGTCGGTGTGACGACCTTATGAAACAGACGGAATTCCTGGAGCTGGCTATGGATATGGAGTTTCAGGATATTTATGTGGAGGAACTGGAGTTCCCGGAAAAATCCGGAGATGCACAGTGAAGAGATTCTGACAAAGAGGTGTGAAAATGACAGAAGCAGAGAGAGCGGTTTTGGCTGCAAAAGAGGCTGGATTTGATCAGGCAGTTCCATTGGAATGCAGTACAGTGGAGCCTTTGCGGGAAGTAAGGGAGATGTGTGCCTCCAATAGCTGTCGGAAATACGGGAAAAACTGGTCCTGTCCTCCTGCATGCGGTACGCTGGAGGAATGCAGGGGAGAGATTATGGGACGGTCGGAAGGGATCGTGGTACAGACAGTGGGTATGCTGGAGGACAGCATGGATGTGGAAGCTATGATGGAGACGGAAAGCCGTCATAAGGAGCAGTTCAAAAAGCTTCACGAGTTTATGAGAGGAAAGTATGAAGGACTTCTGCCCCTTGGTGCGGGCTGCTGTACCATCTGTCCGGAATGTACTTATCCGGCATCCGGGTGCCGGTTCCCGGAGAAAAGAGTCTCCTCTCTGGAGGCATATGGGATTCTGGTCAGTGATCTTTGTATCAGAAATCAGCTGAAGTATTACTATGGTGAGAATACCATCGCATATACCTCCTGTTTCCTGTGGAAAAAACGGAAGATTTTATGACAGATCATGTATGCGGGAAGCTTTTTGGTTGACTGCTCAAAGATATAGGGGAGATCATGCGGGCGCTCAGTTTCATGGAAGAACCATTCCTGCATTTTGTAGGAAAGAAGGACTTAAAATCAATAATTCTGGTGATAGAGTTGGGGAAAGGATTGTGTTATACTTGGTTATAGCAAAATGGACAGAAAAAAAGACTGTCGGCGAAAAATGTAGAGAATCAATAATGTAGGAGGGACAGGAACATGATTATTATCGGTGAAAAAATCAATGGATCAATTCCGGCGGTGGCAGAAGCAATTGCCAATCGTGATGCGGAATTTATCAAACAGCGCGCCAGAATCCAGACAGAAGCCGGGGCAACTTATATCGATTGCTGTGCTTCCGTTCCGGAAAGTGAAGAAGTAGAAACCCTGAAATGGATGATCGACTGTATTCAGGAAGTCAGTGATCTTCCGATCGCAGTAGACAGCCCCAGTGCAGATGTGATCGCAGAGGTCTTTCCTTACTGCAAGCGTCCGGGCCTTATAAACTCTGTATCAGGAGAGGGCGGCAAGATCGACAAGCTGTTTCCGCTGATCGCAGATACCAAATGGGAAGTGATCTGTCTTCTTTCAGATGATACGGGTATCCCCAAATGTGCGGCTGACCGTCTGAAAGTATTCGATTACATTATGACAAAAGCAAAAGAGTACGGCATCAGACCAAGCCGTATGCACATCGACCCGCTGGTAGAGATGCTGTGCACTTCGGAAGACGGAATTGCCATGAATGTGGAAGTGATCAGCACGATCCGCAAGCAGTACCCGAGCATTCACATTACAGCAGCAGTCAGTAACATTTCCTTTAATCTTCCGGTTCGTAAAATGGTGAACCTGGGATTCACGGTACTGGCTATGAATGCAGGTATGGACAGTGCGATACTGGATCCGACAAACAGAGATATGATGGGCGTGATCTATGCGACAGAAGCTCTGCTTGGTCTGGATGATTATTGTATGGAATACATCAGTGCATATCGGGAAGGAATCTTCGGACCAAAAAAATAAAAAACAATCAATAAACAAAATGCAGATATGAAGGAGAAAACAAAAATGGCAGGAATTCAGGAAGTATATGATCTTGTATCAAAGGGAAAGGCAAAGGTGATAGCCGGAGCAGTTCAGGAAGCACTGGATGCAGGATGTGATCCCGCAGACATACTGAACAAGGGTATGATCGCTGCTATGGATGAGATAGGAGCAAAATTCAAATTAGGAGAGATCTTCGTACCGGAAATGCTGGTAGCAGCAAGAGCTATGAAAAAAGGTGTTGAGGCTTTAAAACCCCATCTTGCAACCGGAGCTGCAGGCGCAGCCGGAAAAGTGATTATCGGGACCGTGGCAGGTGACCTTCATGATATCGGAAAGAATCTGGTAGCCATGATGCTGGAATCCGCAGGTTTTGAGGTGATTGACCTTGGCGTAGACGTTCCGAAGGAAAAATTTGTAGAAATGGTAGAAGCAAATCCGGATACCAAGATCGTTTGCTGTTCCTCACTTCTGACCACAACGATGCCGTCCATGAAAGATACCGTTGCTCTTCTGAACAGTGCACCTTTCCGCTCTGACATCAAGGTTATGGTAGGAGGAGCTCCGATCACTCAGGCATTCGCAGATGAGATCGGTGCAGATGCTTACACAGAAGATGCTGCATCCTGTGCACAGAGAGCAAAAGAACTGGTTGCATAAGCAATCGGAATACGGAAAACAAAAATGGAAAAGATGGCAACAGCTCCTACTTTTACGGAAACGGGATATAACCGTTTTGATAATCTTCCTCAGAATACAGATTTTCCAGAGAGAGATGGAAGCTTTCGACTACCCGGTTAAAAACCTCTTCCAGATTGTAGCTATCTGAAATGATGACAAAATCATCTCCGCCGATGTGACCGATGAATTCCTGATTTCGGCATGCTGCTTCCATGCATTTTGCCATTGCCTTAATCATCAGGTCGCCGTTTTCAAATCCATACGCATCGTTATAGGATTTGAAATTATCCAGATCCAGATAGAGGATGGAAAACATATCTTTGGAGAAAAGTTTCTGCGATATCTGATGCTCAATCTGCATATTTCCGGGAAGATGTGTGAGAGGATTGGTGTTTAAGGCTCGTTCTACCTGAATGGAAACAGAGGCTTCCAGCAAATCTTTTACGGTAACAATTCCGATATAGGTTCCTGCATCAGAAACGATAATGGCATCATAAAGCATATGCTTGGGTCTGATTAAGGCAAGACGTGCAACCATCTCAATGGGAAGTCTGTAATCCACCTCCAGATAATCTTTATTGAGCAGTTCGGCAACAGTGAAACGGCTGTACAAAGAAAAGCCGTACATGCCACCAAAACAGTTATCCACATAGGATTTTGTTAAAAGTCCGCAGACCTTCTGATTTTTATCCGTTACACAGAGTTCCGATATTTCCGGATGCTGCTGGAAGTATTCGAATACGGCAAGTGCTTTGGTATCCGAAGAGGTAGTTCCGCATTTTTGACAGATGTTTCCGATCGTACCGAAAAAAGAAGGAGGATTAGAGGGCGAAAGAGAATTCTTCCGCATAGGAAAACATTTCTTCCACATTAAAATCACATGGCTCAAGGCTGATTCTGGAAAGTGCTTCATAGCCCATAATTTCTCCTGTTTTTAATGAAACAATCGGTTGATAGACCGGATAGATTTTTTTCTCTTCGATAATTTTATTCAGTTGTTCTCTGTTGACAGATTTATTCCCGCGAGCAACGAGCCAAGTAGCCGCACTTGTGCGGATATTTGGCGACTGCCGCGAGGGTCAAATACCCCGCTGCTCTGCAGCGCTACAAGCTTGATACCCCGTTGCTTGCAGCGGGGTATTTGATTGTTTTTACCCATAACATCTTTTCTCCCGCGTATCTAATTCATTTTACTATAATCCGGTATTGTAAAATCTGTTACCAGCGGAGTGTAAAGATTGGGTAAGATTTGATGTTTCCGGAATAAAATCCTGCAATAGAATAGTCTCATGGTGATTTAACTCTGTGTGATGGTCAAAAACTAGGGCATTCCGGCATAGGCTGTAAAGAGTATGAAAGATATCCGGAAACGGACAGAATTCAGAAGGAAGGAAAAGGCATGGCAACCGATCAGAAAATAGAGAATCTGCTGAATCTGGCATTGGATGCAGATGAGACAGAACGGGAAAAATCTCTGGAGCTGGATGTAGGATATGACAGACAGGACAGAACCTGGGATCTTATTGTAAAGTATTCGGGAAATATCAAAAGTCCGGAAAGAGAAGGAATCCGGATCGTGGAACTGACAAACGGATATGCCATTGTAACCATACGGGAATCCCTGATTTCTGATTTTGCCGCATTACCGGAAATTGAATATGTAGAAAAACCAAAGAGGCTGTTTTTCTCTGTGATGCAGGGAAGAACAGCCTCCTGCATAGATTCTCTGCAGCTTGATATTCCCATTCAGGGGGTGGGAGAACCGCTGTATGGAAACGACATTCTTGTATCGGTCATAGATTCAGGCGTCGACTACGCTCATCAGGATTTTCGTAATCCCGATGGAAGCAGCAGGATCCTTGCCATCTGGGATCAGACGGTGCCTGGAAATCCGCCGAAAGGGTACATTTTGGGTACAGAGTATACGAAGGAGGAAATTGACCGGGCTCTGACCTCGGGAAATCCCCTTCCAACAAAGGATATCAGTGGCCACGGAACAGAAGTGCTTGGAATCGCAGCGGGGAACGGAAGGGCATCTCTTCCGGTATCCGGACGCAGTGCAGCCATTGGACCGAATCACGGGGTAGCTCCTCTGGCGGACATCCTGGTGGTGAAACTGGGAAATCCAAAGCCGGATTCTTTTCCGAAGACAACGGAATTGATGCAGGCCATAGATTATGTCTATAAGAAAGCGGAAGAATATGGGCTTCCGGTGGTGGTGAACTTAAGCTTTGGAAGCGTGTACGGATCGCATGAGCCTTGTAATTAGGGGAAGAATAAAGAAAACACTGATGTTTCCTGCATTTGCGGACATTCAGTGTTTTACTTTTTTTCATCATTGGTTGTAATTTTAGTCTTATAATACTCTGTCAGAATCATGTTGATCTGCTGAGAACGTGTACGGAAGTTTTCTTTCGCATCTTTATCAATCTCAGCGACAAGTTCTTTGGAGAGAGTAGTATAGACTTGGACATTGTTGGAACTGATAGCCATGTGGCACCTCCGGTTTAATATAATAGCCTTATTCTACCATACATCTTTGGGATGGGCAATCTTAACCGAAAACAGATGCATTATTTGATATAGATTCACATAAACTAAAAAGGATATATTCACCTTGACAAACTTGTTTGGAAAGGCTATGATATATCCAGTGATCGCACTATGGAAACTTGAGAAGCCCATAGTCCGGAAGGCTCCTGCGGGAGCCTTTCGTTATTTATGGAAATAAATTTGCAGAATTAATGAAAGGTGGTGGAAGACTTGGAGAAAAAGCAATTTCTAACATATGATGAACAGATTACTTTTCTGGAAGAAAAGAAAGGTCTGATGATTTCTGACAAAGAATATGCAAAAAAGATATTGCTTAAAATCGGGTATTTTCCACTGATTAACGGATATAAAGAAGTCTTTAAGCAGTCGATCAATGATCAGTTCCAGAAGGGAACAACGTTTGAAGATATATATGAGTTGTATAGCTTTGATAATGAATTAAGAAATATTTTTCTCAAATACATACTAATGGCAGAACGAAATATAAAATCATCGTTATCATATCATTTTTGCAAAGAATATGGAGATTTGCAGTCAGACTATCTGAGCGTGAACAATTATGATTATACTGGCAAGAAGAAAAATGTCATAAATAAAATGGTAAAGATTATGTCTGGGCAGTTACGATATGACAGCGATTATGTTTATATTCGGCATTATATGACTACATACCAATATGTTCCATTGTGGGTGTTAATGAACGTTCTTACGATTGGACAGTTATCAAAAATATATGCCAGTCAGAAAGGTCGTATACAGATTAAAGTCTGCCAGGACTTTGGTCCTCTGAAAGTAAATGAGATGGGTAAAATGCTGGCGGTTATGACAAAGTTCAGAAATGTTTGTGCTCATAATGATCGTCTGTTTGATTTTCGTACAAAAGATGCATTGCTGGATAGAAATATTTATGAACGCTTATTGATTCCTAAAGAAAAAGGTCGTTACAAATATGGTAAGAATGATCTCTATGCACAGGTTATTATTTTAAAATTATTATTATCAGATGAAGATTTCCGTGTTTTCTTTCATGATTTAAAAGTATGCTTCAAAAAGCATCCGATACATAAAGAAATACTTGAGAAAATGGGATTCCCAGAGAACTGGGAACGGATTGGGAGAATCAAGAAATATACAAAATCAGATATGTATTAAATTTTTACAGGACTGTTGTTTGATAGAAAATGTATCATCTATGGAGCAACAGTCCTTTAAGTTATAGTCCTTTTTATGAGAACTATAGTTCCATATCATGTGATTTTCTCTTAGACCGGACAGGCTGATTTCTTCGCGTTTCCTGTTTCTTTTGATATTCAAGTTCCCATGCCCGATGAGAGAAAACATCAGGATCCTCCACATTAAGATAGTCTACCTCTTCGGCTGCAATGTCACGGCGGTGATAGTCATAATATTTACCAAAAGTTGCTTTGAGTTGGGCAATCAGATTATCCCGGAAATCTGGACGGATCTGGATTCGGGTGTCCAATAATTCAAGATATTGCCCTGGTTCCGAAAGAAATGATTCCTCACGGAAAGCCGCTGCATCTTTTTTGAGCTTTGCTTTGAGGGTGGTATCCTGAGAATCCAGTATATCCAGATTCTTGTTCATCTGGTCATATTTCTTAGAAAGATTGGTCATGTCTTTATCTGAGGAACATTCAGCCTGAAATATGAGCTGCTCTTTCCGGGATTTCAGTTCTTCTATTTCTTCCGTTACTGTGGTTAGCTGTTGATTCAATTTTATATGCTGGATAGGATTCAGAATACTGGTT
>JAEDFS010000056.1 GCA_016297895.1 Marvinbryantia sp. | reverse complement strand
AGATCCACTGCCGATTCCCACAGCCGCATTTTTACTTCCACATTCGTGATCCAGGGTTCCCGGCACAGAAGAAGCGCCACCGCCCCCGATACCATAGGAGTAGCCATAGAGGTACCGCTTTTTCTGCAGTAATATCCGCCTTTTTTCTGATATCGGTTGCTGCAGGATAAAATGCCGGCACCGGGAGCTACGATATCCGGCTTACAGACGCAGTCTCTGGTAGGTCCTCTTCCGGAATTACTGGTCTCCATTTCATCCGAAGAACCCACCGTGATGATCCTGGGGCTGATTCCCGGAGCAGTGATCGTATAGGGTCTCGGACCCATATTGCCGGCTGCCGCTACCACAACGATTCCTGCATTCCATGCTTCTTCTGCCATACGCACCAGTATCTCATCCTCTTTATCTCCATCCTTCACTGTTCCTACCGAGATATTCATGATCCGTATCCCATATTCTATTCTGTTTTTAAGTACCCATCGGATTCCCTGTATCACATCTTCTCTCCTGCCATTACCATTTCGATCCAGTACCTTCAGGCTCACGATTTTTACCTCCGGTGCAATTCCCGTACAATCAGGATCCATACTGCCGTTACCGCCCAGGATTCCTGTCACATGGGTACCATGTCCGTAATCATCATACATTTCACTGCGTCCGTTGATAAAATCCCGAAAACAGATCACCCGTTTTCTGTAATCGGGATGAGGATAAGCCCCGGTATCCAGCACAGCTGCTGCAATGTTCTGACCAAATCTCCCCTGCTTCCACGCCTGTTCTGCCTGTAAAATACTTCTTGCCCGATTCATATTCTTTTTCTCCGAAACTCTTCTTTCTATAAAATATGAGGGAACTCATCCGGGCTCTCCATCCTATACTAATGAAAAAGACAAATAAGGTATCCTATGAGTGATGTTTCCATTCAGAATATGATCTATTCCAATGAATTTGCGGACCTTATCGTCCCCCTGCCCTCTACCGACGAAGATTTTTTCGAACGTTTCCAATCCCTTGGAGCCCAGGTCTTCGGCGGAAGACTGGGCATGGTCCATATCCCCATAAACGGAAGAACTCGCTGGGAAAACTTAAGCTATTCCTTTTTTCCCAGTCTCTTCGCCCTTCTCGATACCACCAGCCTGGAAGTGTCCGGCATTCTCCGTTTTCAGGCACAGCCAAATCTTGCCTACAAAGGGGACGGCGTTCTGCTTGGATTTATCGATACGGGAATCGATTATACACGAACGGATTTCCGTTTCCCGGATGGACGGACGAGAATCCTCGGAATCTGGGATCAGACGATTCCCTCCGATCATCCGCCTTTTGATCTGAACTACGGAACGGCCTTTACCAGGGAAGAAATCGATATGGCACTCCGGTCTGAATCCCCCCTGTCAGCGGTACCGACCACAGACACCAACGGTCACGGCACCTTTCTGGCAGGTGTGGCTGCAGGAAGTTCCTCTGCCGACGCCGGTTTTACCGGTGCTGCACCGGAAAGCATGATTGCAATGGTAAAACTAAAACCTGCCAAGCAATACCTTACCGATTATTTTCTGATTCGGGAAGGTGCCACCGTTTATCAGGAAACGGACATCATGATGGGACTTCGTTATCTGGTATCCCTGTCTGTCACCTCCGGGCTGCCCCTTGTCATCTGCATCGGACTTGGAACCAATCAGGGAGATCATAACGGCACCACGCCCCTGGACCGTCTTCTCAATTATTTCGTGGACTATCAGGGATGCTTCTGCGCAGTTGCTGCCGGAAATGAAGCAGGAATGGGACACCATTTCTACAGCAGATCTGCCGAAGCTTATGATACATCTTACACCGAAATTCTCGTCGATGAAGCCGATCGGGGATTCACAATGGAAGTCTGGGCCGACTCCCCCAATCTTTACAGTGTTTCCGTCACTTCTCCTCTCGGTGAATCCATTCCGGCTGTATCTGCACGTCAGGGCCTCATCAATACCTATCCCTTCCTGGCGGAACGGACCATATTGGAGATCCGATATGAAGTGGCGGAATATGCCTCCGGCGGACAGCTGATCCAGCTTCGTTTTCTGAATCCCACCCCCGGAATCTGGCGTCTTTCTCTTTCCAGCGGAACCAGCCCTGCCGGAGCCTATCACATGTGGCTTCCTGTTACCGGTCTGATCTCTCCCAATACGGTATTTCTGCAGCCGGATCCTTTTACTACCCTGACAGCTCCTTCGGCTGCTCAATCAGTCATTACAGTCAGCACATACAGTGCTTACACCGGAAGCCTCTATATCCATTCCAGCCGCGGATTTACCAGAGACAGTTCGATTAAACCCGATCTTGCCGCTCCGGGAGTGGATGTATACGGCCCTGTCTCCACCGGTACCCACACTCTGCCTCTGCTATCCTCCTATACCCGAAACACAGGTTCCTCTGCCGCTGCTGCCATTACCGCAGGTGCTATTGCACTTCTGATCAACTGGGGCATGGACCGTCCCGCCCTGTCTTCCGGGATCCTCAGCAACCGTTCTGTAAAAAACTATCTTACCAGAGGTGCCCAAAGACAGCCTGATCTTGAGTACCCCAACCGGGAATGGGGATACGGAACCCTGAATATTTACGGAATCTTTCAGTCTCTGATGTAACACATTTTCTTTCTTCGCATAGATTACAGTGTAAAGAAAAATCATGGAGGATTTATCATGAGTGACTTAACAGCAACAAACTGCGGATGCGGATGCGACAACGGATGTGACAGCAATTGCGGAAGATCGATTTTTGGCGGAGACAACTGCTGCTGCAGCATCATCTGGATTCTTATTCTTTTAAGTATCTGCGGTAACGGTACCTTCTTAGGCAACAACGGATGCTGCAATAACAACGGAAACAATTGCTGGATCATTATCCTGATCCTGCTGTTCTGCTGCGGCGACGGTTTCTGCTAGATCTCTTCACCCGAAGCGGCACAGCCGTTTCCTGTAAGGGCCTCTTACGAGGCCCCTTTTCTATGGTTTTTCTGTATTTTTCCCTCATGATCTCCGGCAGGTCTTTCTGCCTTCTCCTTCTGTCTTCTGTGCTCTCTCATACACTCCTCATCCATTTCATAAAATGCATTTCCTTCGATTACCAGATGCTCTTTCATACCATCGCCTCTTTTTTCCTATATTTTATGACTGCATCCTCATATTCTTTCCATCCCCCGCATATATTTCTAAAAAAATGAAAGAGGACTGTATGATGGAAGACTCCGACAGGATTCCCCTCACTGCAGTAGACCGGATTGCAGACGGAAATGGTCTTCAGATGGTAAAAGCTGCCATTCCTTATTTTCCGGCAAAGCTTCAGAAAACTTTTTCTCTTTATATAAAATGTATGGAAATCAACAACATGCTTACTTATTATAACAGCCCCTTATCTGCCTGTTCTGATCATGGGGAGCATGAAGATCCGGAAGAAATATTAAATGAGCTTCGCAGCTACGCCACCGCCGAACAGCGTCAGACTATGGATCGGGCTCTGAATCTGTTCCAGACGCTGAAAATGTATCAGGAATGCAAGGACCTGCTGTCATAAAAGGAGGAATAATCGTGGAATCAAACAAACAGGACTGGACTTCGGATCCCTCGTTGAAGAATATCGATGCGGCAAAGCTTCAGATGCTGTTGTCCCTGGCGGAACAGGGAAAGGGCAAATCACAAAAAGAGCTGCTGCCATTTCTCATGGCAGCAGCCTCAAAATCGAAGTCAGGAGGCAATTCTTTTTCCAAAGAAGAAACCAATCTGATTCTTGATGTATTAAAACAGGGCAAATCTCCTGAAGAGATTGCCCGTATTGAAAAAGTACGTTCTCTTGTTCAAATGATGAAAGGAACATGATCCTTATGCTTCTTCCAGGATGCACTCCCGAAGAAGAGTCAGAGCCATCACAACTGAAGTTTCTCTGATCTTTGCCCGATCTCCGCTGAAATGGAACTCCTGTACCGTGATCTTATTATTGTAGGAGCATGCCATATAGACCAGACCAACGGGTTTGTCCTCCTCTGTGGCAGGCCCTGCAATTCCGGTCAGGGAAATACAGACATCGGCTCCAGTAATAAATGCTCCATTTTTCGCCATTTCTTTGGCCGTCTTCTCACTGACTGCACCATAATCCTTTAAAGTGCTCTTCTTTACCTCCAGAAGTTTCCTCTTTGCCCGGTTACTGTATGTAACCAGCCCCTGCCTGAATACTTCTGAAGCACCCGGCACATCGGTAAATCTGGAAGCCACCATTCCTCCGGTAAGAGATTCTGCCGTCGTCAATGTCAGCTCCCGTTCTCTTAACATCTGAATGACCGCCTGTTCCAGAGTCACATGTTCATCCGTAGTATAAATGTGGTTTCCGAATCGCTTCTGCAGTTCTTTTACCACCGGTTTCACCAGTTTTTTCGCTTCTTTTTCATCTGCTGCCTTCGCCGTTACCCGAAGATGTACTTCTCCCACTTTTGCATAAGTTGCTATGGTAGGATTGGACTGTTCACGAATCAGATCCTGGATTTCTGACTCCACAGCACTTTCTCCCATACCGCAGATCTTTACCATTACAGAGTAAATAATCTCAGGCCGGAGTCTGTTCAGATAGGGAAAGATATCTTTTTCGAACATCGGCTTTAATTCTCCCGGAGGTCCCGGAAGAAGGATCACGGATTTCCCGTTTTCTTCCATAATAAGGCCGGGCGCCGTACCGTTCTGATTGTCTGCCACAATGGCACCTTCCGGAACCAGTGCCTGTTTCCAGTTGTTTTCCGGAATCGTCTTTACTTTTAGCCCTGCAAAATATTCCTCGATCCGTTTTCTTGTGTGAGCATCCTCCAGCAGTTTCTTTCCCAGTACCTTTGCTGCTGTCTCCTTTGTCAGATCATCCTGGGTAGGACCAAGTCCTCCGGTCAGGATCACCACATCCGAACGATCAAGCGCCGTCTTTAACGCACCGGATAATCTGTCCTCATTATCCCCGACTACTGTCTGGTAATACAGCGACAATCCCAGCAAAGCACATTTTTCGGAAAGGTACGCTGCATTGGTGTTCACAGTATTCCCAAGAAGCAGCTCCGTTCCAACCGATATCAATTCTACTACCATATCTGATCTCCTTTTTCGTTTCCGGTACATCATCCACTTAAGACTGCATATTCAGCACATGCCTGTTTTTCCAGATATAATCCACCAGAGAAATGATGGTGAGGATCAATGCGATCCAGATAAACAACTGTTCCAGAACAGTAAATACTCCTCCAAGATCTGCCAGCAGCAGAATGATCATGATCATCTGGGAAACAGTTTTGAATTTTCCCCACCAGCTTGCTGCGATCACAATGCCGTTATCAGATGCCACAAGGCGGAACCCGCTGATTGCAAATTCCCGACTGATAATAACGATCACAACCCATCCTGGGATCCGGTTCAGTGCCGTCAGGCCGATCAGTGCGGCACCAACCAGCATTTTATCTGCAAGAGGATCCATAAATTTTCCGAAATTCGTCACCAGATGATTTTTTCGTGCAAGATATCCATCCAGAAAATCCGTCAGGCTGGCGATCACAAAAATAGCCAACGCTGCAAATCTTCCCGGTCCGTTTCCGTCCATCTGCATGAGAACCACAAAAGGTATAATCAGGATCATCCTTGCAATTGTCAGTTTATTGGGCAAATTCATTCTCCAACACTCCTATCAAATCATATTCCAGGGCCCCGGTAATTCTGGCTTTCACAAAATCGCCGGACATCAGCGTCTCTTCTGTATTCAGGAAAAGATACCCGTCAATTCCCGGAGCATCCGCATAAGTTCTGGCCACATAGGCATGTTCATCAGACAGATATCCTTCCACCATGGCAGTCACCGTCCTGCCGATCTGCGTTTCGTTCTTATCCATAGACACTTCCTGCTGAAGTTCCATCAGATCTGCTTTTCGATCTTCTTTTACTTCCTCGGGAATCTGATCCTCCATGGAAGCTGCTGGAGTATCTTCTTCCTGCGAATAGGTAAACACTCCAAGCCGGTCAAACTCCATCTCATCCACAAATTCCATCAGTTCCTGATGATCTTCTTCTGTCTCTCCCGGAAAGCCTGTGATCAGTGTAGTTCGAAGTGCGATATCCGGGATCTCACGGCGCAGCTTTCCTATAATATCCTCCAGCTGATTCCGATTCGTTCTTCTGCCCATTCTCTTTAAGATCCGATCGCTGGCGTGCTGTATCGGAAGATCCAGATAGTGACAGATCTTTTTCTCCTCTTTCATCGTCCGGATCAGTTCATCATAGATTTCCTCCGGGTAACAGTACAGCACTCTGATCCATCGGATCCCCTTTATTTTACATAATTCTCTAAGCAGCAGGTGAAGACTTTTCTTTCCATAAAGATCTTTTCCGTAAAGAGTGGTCTCCTGGGCAACCAGGATCAGCTCCTTTACTCCCTGTGCTGCCAGCTCTTCTGCTTCCTTTATCAGCTTCTCCATGGGAACGCTTCTGAAATTTCCCCGGATCTTCGGAATAATGCAGTAAGTACAGTGTTTATCACACCCTTCTGCAATCTTCAGGTGAGCATAATGACCTCCGGTGGTGACCACACGTCCGGTATCCGTACAGGGCAGCCGGTCAATGCTAAGAAACTGCTCTGTCTTCTGACCCTTCAGTACCTGTTCCACCGTATCCACAATCTCATCATAGGAAGAGGTTCCCAGAACCGCATCCACTTCCTCGATTTCTTCTATGATCTCCTTCTGATATCTCTGTGCCAGACAGCCGGTCACGATCAGCGCTCTGCAGGCTCCTTCTTTTCGAAGTTTCGCCATCTCCAGAATCGTCTGGATACTTTCCTCCTTGGCATCATTGATAAAACAGCAGGTATTGATCACTATGATCTCCGCCTCTGTCTCATCATCTGTAAGCGAATATCCCTTAGATGTCAGCATACTCAGCATTTTTTCTGAATCCACCAGATTTTTATCACACCCAAGAGATATGAACAGTATTTTCATTCTCAGTTCTCCTTGCTCCTTTCTGCCGGAAGATCCGGATGCTCTGCCTCAGAAGGCTGTGCATCCACGATTTCTTCATACTCCGCATTCCGTACGGCTTCCGGATATTCCATCCTGGATCTTACTTCTTCTTTTCTTTTCTCCAGCGTTTTCATGGCATGATTCAGCCAGAAAATTCCAACCAGATTGCCGATTCCGTCTATGATCAGGGAAATACCGATCAGCTTGACAATGGGACCCATTCCCAGCTCCTCAAAAGGATTTGCCACCAGAATCACTCCGAATGCAAAGAGGATCAAACTCCAGATCATCATAATATACCACCTGGAAACCAGCAGTTTTTTCAGATCAATGGCATCCTGCAGCTTTACCATGGCTCCCAGAAGACCGACAATTCCCATGGCAAAGGGAATGATCTCCAGCACATAGTCCATCTTCAGCAGGATATAGGCTCCAGTGGCGATTCCGATCACACCAAGCACCATCTCAGACTGCATGACTCCCTTCAGCCGTTCTCTGGTAAAATAGAGGATCATATAAGTCCCGCCAAAGATCAGCATCCCGATTCCAAACACATAGCAGAAAGTTTTTACCGAAATATCCGGCCAGATGATCAGTACCATTCCCAGCACAAAGTACGCTACGGATAATACGCAAAAACTCTTTTTTACCTCTCTGACCTCATTCATCTTCCCGCCTCCCAAAGTATTTACTGCTGTTCCAACTGATCTTCCGCAGCATCCTCTGCGATGTCCTGTACGATCTCATCTGTCAGGGTTTCCTCTGCTCCCTGTTCTGATGCCGTTTTTTCTGTAGTCTCTTCCGTTTCCGGCTCGATCTTTAAAAGTCCCTTTTTCATCTCATCCACTGCGATGCTTAAAGGCTTGTTGATCTTCGGCATGGACATCGGTTCTTTTCCGTCAATGATCTGTCTTGCACGCTTTGCCGTTGCAAGCACAATGGAATAACGGCTGTTTACTACCGGAGTATCGTTATCCTCACTGTCTCCGTTTACGATTTTGATCAGTTCCGTGTAAGATGGGTGTAACATAATTATTTCCTCCTCATTTTGACTCTGTAATTGTTTCATTCTAATGACAGACGAATCTGGACAGATCCTTTTTCATGGATTCCAGAAATTCCACATTTCTGTATGTACGGAAATGTTCCGCCTGTATGATCTGATGTGTTGTCTCGACACAGGTCTCCAGCACATCATTGATGATAAGATAATCATACTGATCGATATACTGTGATTCCTCCACAGCCCGCGCAAGCCGCTGTGCGATCACATCCTCTGTCTCTGAACCTCTTCCTTTCAGTCTTGCTTCCAGCGTATCCGCATCCGGCGGCAGCAGGAATAACAGCAGGGTATCCGGAAAACGTTCCTTGATCTTCAATGCTCCCTGGATCTCGATCTCCAGGATCACATCTTTTCCCTTCTGTAGCTGTTCTTCCACATAAGCTCTTGGAGTCCCGTAATAATTTCCCACATACCGGGCATATTCCACCAGTTCCCCCTGCTCGATCATTTTCTGAAATTCTTCTTTTGTTTTGTAAAAATAATGAACGCCTTCCTGCTCTCCTTCTCTTGGCTGTCTGGTCGTTGCAGACACAGAAAGTGCATAATTGTCATACCGGTCCAGCAAAGCTTTCACCAAAGTTCCTTTACCGGTTCCGGCAAAGCCGGAAATGACAAGCAATACTCCCTTAGATTTCATCGGTCTCTCCCTTTCCCTCATCAAAATTCGGATGGAAACGCTTCACAAGGGTGTCCGGCTGGAGAGCCGACAAAATAATGTGGTCCTCCTCCGTCACAATGACCGACTTTGTCCGTCGTCCCTGTGTAGCATCAATGACCTTTCCCGTCTGCTTTGCATTCTGCACCATTCGCTTCACCGGTGCTGCCTCAGGACTGACCACCGCCACAATCTTGGCCGTATTGACCACGTTTCCGAATCCAATATTCATTAATCTTGCCAATTTCCATACCACCTATTCAATGTTCTGAATCTGCTCTCTTACCTTTTCAATCTCTGTCTTCAGGTTGATTGCAAGATTGGAGGTCTCAAGGTCATTTGCCTTGGACAGGATCGTATTGGCTTCCCGGTTCATCTCCTGAGCAATAAAATCCAGTTTTCTTCCGATGCTTCCTCCCTCTTCCAGAGCAGATCTCATGCTTTCAATATGAGACTTCAGGCGGACGGTCTCCTCATCTGTGCAGATCTTATCTGCAAACAGCACAACTTCTGCTGCCAGTCTTCCCTCTTCGATCTGCGTATCGCTCAGCAGCTCCTGAACTTTCGCTGTCAGCTTTTCCCTGTACGCAGTCATGATCCTGGGAAAGCGTTCCTCAATAGATGCCACATCCTTTAACATCCCGTCAAGCTTTGCAAAAATATCCTGCTTCAGAGCCTCCCCTTCCCGGATCCTTGCCTCTACAAACTGCTGACTTGCACCCCGCAGGGCAGCCTCCAGAACAGCCCAGATCTCCTTTTCGTCCACGGTCTGTTCTTCCATGGTAATGACTTCCGGACATCTTGCCAGATCCGTAGTCTTAATATTATTTTCCAGACCGAAGGTCTCTGCCATCTGCCGGTAGTACTTCAGATATTCCTCTGCGATCTTTTCATTATACTTCAGTGAAACATTTTCCTCCGCAAAATCTTCATATGTAATAAAGATATCTACCTTCCCCCGCTGCATATATTCCTTCAGCAGGCTGCGGATCGCTGATTCAAAAAAGCTGAGCTTTTTCGGCATTTTAATGCTCACATCAAAGTATCTGTGGTTTACCGCTTTCATCTCTACCGTAAACTTCCGGTCCCCCTGCAGATTTTCGCATCTGCCGAACCCTGTCATACTTTTTATCATAATTATCTTCTCACTTTATTTAAGATTGTGGCAAAGTCATCCACGTTAATTCATTATAAGTCAATTTGATTTTTCAGTCAACGCAAAGTTGAGCGGAAAATCATCCGGATTCCTGATTGAAGAAAACCTTTTTTCTATGCTATAATAGCAAAAGCAAAAAATGGTCAAAAAAGGAGGTAACCCCCATGGCTTTAGACGGCATTGTCATCTGCGCAATGACAAAAGAACTGGATACCCTTCTCACAGGGGGCCGAATCAGTAAGATCGCACAGCCCGAAGCAGATGAGCTGATGCTTACCATAAAAAATGAAAAAAAACAATACCGGC
The DNA here is from genome assembly GCA_016297895.1 of Marvinbryantia sp. Classification (GTDB taxonomy): domain Bacteria; phylum Bacillota; class Clostridia; order Lachnospirales; family Lachnospiraceae; genus Marvinbryantia. Next base: position 1,413 of record JAEDFS010000056.1, on the reverse strand, counting down.
TTCTGATATCAGCAGGTGCCAGCCTTCCTCTGATCTACCTTACCGACACCAACAAACCCAGCCCCATGACTGCACCGAATTTCTGTATGCTGCTCAGAAAACACATAAGCGGCGGAAAACTTCTTCGCATCTGGCAGCCGGGACTGGAACGGATCATCAATTTTGAGATTGAACACCTGAATGAACTGGGAGATCTCTGCCGTAAGACCCTCATCGTGGAGATCATGGGAAAACACAGCAATATCATTTTCTGCAGAGAGGACGGAATGATCATCGACAGTATCAAGCATATTTCTTCCCAGGTGAGTTCCGTTCGTGAAGTACTGCCTGGCAGATCCTATTTTATTCCGGAGACTCAGAACAAGCTGGATCCCCTGACTGTATCACAGCAGGATTTTATTTCCACTGTTTTTTCAAAACCCATGCCTCTGGCGAAAGCGGTCTATACTTCTCTCACCGGCATCAGTCCGCTGATCGCCGAAGAGCTCTGCCATCGTTCTGCCCTGGAATCTTCCCGCAGTGCCAACAGCTTTTCTGAGAATGAAAAACTGCATTTATTCCGGCAGTTCACCTTCCTGATCGAAGATGTGCAGAACGGTACATTTAAACCAAATATTGTCTCAGAGGAGGGTTCTCCTCTTGATTTTTCCGTATTGCCGCTGACGCAGTATGAAGACATGGAAGTACAGAACTTTGATACCGTCTCCGGCATGCTGGAAACCTATTATGCAACGAAAAACACGATCACCAGAATTCGCCAGAAGTCAGCCGACCTGCGCCGTATCGTTCAGACTGCCCTGGATCGTAATCTGAAAAAATACGACCTGCAGCTCAAACAGCTGAAGGATACAGACAAGCGTGACAAATACCGGTTCTATGGAGAACTGATCAATACCTACGGATATGATCTGGAAGAAGGGGCAAAAAAACTGACAGCACTGAACTACTATACCAATGAAGAAGTAACCATTCCTCTGGATGAGACAAAATCTCCACAGGAAAATGCACAGAAATATTTTGATAAATACAACAAGCTGAAACGTACCTATGAAGCACTGACCGATCTGATCCGTGAAACGAAGGAAGAGATCGATCATCTGGAATCCATCAGCACCTCCCTGGATATTGCTCTTTCTGAGGATGATCTGACAGAGATCAAAGAAGAGCTGACACAATACGGCTATATCCGACGCCACAACACCGGGAAACGAATGAAGATCACTTCCCGCCCTTTCCATTATGTGTCCTCAGACGGGTATGATATCTATGTCGGCAAAAATAACTTCCAGAATGAAGAGCTGACTTTCAAAACAGCTGTCGGCAATGACTGGTGGTTCCATTCCAAGGGCTGTCCCGGATCTCATGTGATCGTAAAAGCCAACAACGAAGAATTGCCGGACTCCACCTTTGAGG
>JAEDFS010000055.1 GCA_016297895.1 Marvinbryantia sp. | reverse complement strand
ACCAGAAGGTATCAGAGATGCTTTCCTCTTCCATCACTGTCCAGGTAGGAGAGGATAGTGTGGAAGCATCGGCGGTTGATCTTGGACTTCAGTGGACTAATCGGAATCTGGTTTCCCAGGCAATCGGAATGGGCAATTGCGGGAATCTGATCAAACGGTATAAGGAAGAAAAGGATCTGTCCAGGGAACCGCAGAAGCTGACGATCTCATTCAGTGCCAATGACAGTGCCGTGAGAAAGTTTATTGAAGATAAATGTATGCAGTTTGAGAAGGAAGCTCAGGATGCGTCTATTTCATCCGATGGGGGCGGCGGCTTCAATCTGGTGGAAGGAGTGACCGGACAGGTCATCGATGTGGAAGAATCTGTACAGATCCTGAAGGATTATGTAGCAGGTGAGTGGCAGGGCGGAGATTCAAACGTGGCACTCTCCGTTGAGATCGAGGAACCGAAGGGAAATACGGAGGATCTGGAGACAATTCAGGATATGCTGGGAACCTACACCACGTATTACGGTTCCACTTATGGAAGAAATACCAACGTGGAGCGTGGAGCTGAGCTGATCAATGATCATGTGGTATGGCCGGGTGATACGTTCTCTGTCTGTGATCATCTGGTTCCGTTTACGGCCGAAAATGGTTATGAGCTGGGCGGAGCCTATTCCAACGGTCAGGTGGTTCAGGAGTACGGCGGAGGAATCTGCCAGGTATCTACCACTCTGTATAATGCACTTCTCCTGGCGGAGATCGAGATCGTTGAGCGCCACAACCATACCATGAGCGTGTCTTATGTTCCCACATCTATGGATGCGGCTATCGCAGAGGGTAACATGGATCTGGTGTTCCGCAATAATCTGGATACACCGATCTTTATTTCCGGATATGCTTACGGGGGAGAACTGACCTTTACGGTGTGGGGGAAAGAGACCAGACCGGCGGATCGGTATGTAACTTATGAAAGCGAAACTACAGGAGGGGGCGAAGTGCCCACCATATCTACGATTATTCCTGTTCCGGAACAGCCGGTAGGCTATATCAGTCAGAAGCAGGCACCGATGGCGGGCAGCACAGCTGTGTTGTATAAATATGTGACTTATAATGGAGAGACCACCGTAGAACAGGTGAATTCCAGTACCTATCAGTCGGCTCCGGCAACCTATGAGGTGGGAACGGCAGGTGCTTCAGATGCGGTCCTGAGTGCCATCTATTCCGGAAATATTGAGGCAGTGCAGCAGGCTATCGCAGCAGGAGGTACTTCTGAGTCGGAGACCATACAGAGTGAGACCACACAGAGTGAGACCACTCAGACGGAAAGCACAGCTGCGGACAATTCCGGATATATTGATACCCCGGACGGGGAAATCTATGTGGGGGACGGCGGCACTGACGGTGTGGTGATCTGGCAGTAAGGAGTCATATGCGTACAGGAAAGATATCAGAAAATGTATTAAAACGTTCTGTCTTGAAACGATGCCATGCAAAGATGGAAAATATGGTGCAGGGACCCGGTGTTGGCCGGGACTGTGCCATATTCCATATTGAGGGAAAAAAAGAACTGGTGACATCGGTAAGTATAGTTGTCGGACAGATAGAACCCGGAAAAACAGCCGGTCTGGTGCGTCAGGGGATCTGCCACACGGCCAACAATCTGCTGTGCGGCGGAGGAATCCCCATGGCAGTCAGCCTGTCGGTGACGCTGCCGGTGCAGGCAGAGGAGTCTCTGCTCAGAGAGATCATGGATAGTGCAGACAGCAGCTGTGCAGAGATCGGAATTGCTTTGTCCGGCGGACATACCACAGTCACAGGGGCAGTCAGTGCTCCGATCATCGGTATCAGCGCAGTGGGAACAGCCCGGGAGCGGCAGGAGAGAGCTCTTGTCCCGGGCCTCGATCTGGTGATGACCGGTTGGGCAGGAATGGAAGGGACGGCTCTTCTTGCAAGAGAAGAGGAAGAACGGCTGCGACAGCGCTTTTCCCTGGATCTGGTGGCAACGGCCCAGACCTTTGACAACAATCTTTATCTTGGTAAAGAGGCACAGATCGTCTGGGAGTGTCAGGCGGCTGCCCTTCATGATGTGTCGGAGGGAGGGATATTCGGTGCACTCTGGGAATTCTGTGAAAGTCAGCAGGTGGGACTGGAAGCAGAATTAAAAAAGATCCCTCTCAAACAGGAGACGGTGGAGATCTGTGAGCTTCTGGGACTGAATCCCTACTGTCTGTTGTCCGGAGGAGCTTTGCTGGCAGCGGTGCCTGACGGGCAGCGTCTGGTGACGGAACTGTCAAAGGAGGGCATCCCTGCAGTGCTGATCGGACGGACTACGGAAAAAAGAGAAAAAGTCCTGCGAAACGGGGAAGAATGCCGGTTCCTGGAAAAGCCTGCCAGGGATGAAATATGGAACATAAGAGATGGGGAAAAATAGATGGCGAAGCTGAACATTGTATTATTTGAGCCGGAGATTCCGGCAAATACAGGAAATATAGGACGTACCTGTGTGGCCACCGGAACCAGACTGCATCTGATCGAGCCGCTGGGATTCCGGCTGAATGAAAAATCCATAAAAAGAGCGGGAATGGATTACTGGGAGCATCTGGATGTGACCCGATATCTTGATTTTGATGATTTCCTGGAAAAAAATCCGGGGGCAAAGATCTATATGGCGACCACAAAGGCGAAAAAATGCTATACGGAAGTGCAGTACGAGTCAGACTGTTATCTGATGTTTGGAAAAGAAAGCGCCGGGATCCCGGAAGAAATTCTCCTGGAATATCAGGAGACAGCCGTGCGTATTCCCATGATGGAGAATACCAGATCCCTGAATTTAAGCAATTCGGTTGCGATCATGCTATATGAGGCGCTTCGGCAGAATCAGTTTTCCCAGATGGAGCTGGAGGGACATCTGACACGTTATGAATGGAAGTGACAGATGCATCCGGTTTATGATTTCAGTTCAAATTTATAACCAACACCCCACACGGTGGATAAAGACCATGTTTCATGGTCTTTTATTTTTTTTCGGATCCGTTTCATGTGCACATCCACGGTCCGGGCATCTCCCTCATAATCGTAACCCCAGACCCGGTCAAGAAGCTGCTCTCTTGTAAATACCCGGTTGGGAGAGGAAGCAAGGCAGTAAAGAAGCTCCAGCTCCTTAGGGGGCATGGATATTTCCGCTCCGTCATAAAGGACCGTATAGCTGGTCTGGTTGATGGTAAGATCCGGATAAGAGACCCATTGCGAGCTGGTGTCCGACGGAACAGAAGAGATGGGAGAGACTGAAAAACGGCGCAGGACAGCCCGGATCCTGGCGGAGAGTTCCTCCGGATCGCAGGGCTTGGTAAGGTAGTCATCAGCACCGAGATCCAGAATGCGGACCTTGTCCCTGACATTGGTATTGGAAGAAAGAATGATGATGGGGACATTGGAGACCAGGCGGATCTGCCGGCAGATGGAAAAGCCATCCATGCCGGGCAGTCCAAGATCCAGAAGGATCAGATCAGGTTTCCAGAGGGGAAATTCCCGCAGGGCAGATTCTCCCTCCAGAAACACCCTTGTTTCACAGGATCGTTCTTTCAGATAGGCAGAGGTATGTTTTACCTGTGCCACATCATCATCTATGATCATTATTTTTGTACCGGCTGTCATGATAACTCACCTCGGGTTTGTCTGTGCTATTTTTTGAAAGTGACAATGGTAACACCGGCATCTCCTTCGCCAAATTCTCCAAGCCGATAGGAATCCACATGCTTCTGACGGCGCAGATAATTGTGTACCGCTTTGCGCAGAGCACCGGTTCCCTTGCCGTGTACCACACGGACGCTGGGGATATGGGAAATGTAGGCATCATCCAGATATTTATCCAGTTCGGCGATAGCCTCATCAGTGGTTTTCCCAAGAAGATTGATCTCCACGCCGACAGAGGCAGATTTGGACATCTGGATCTTGCCGGTATGAGTTCGGGACTGATATTTGGAGACTGTATCCACATCCGGAGCAAGCTCCAGATCTTTGATATTGACCTGAGACCGGAGAATACCCATCTGAACAAAGAGATCTCCTTTTGCATTTGGCAGACTGCTGACCGTACCCTTGAGATTCATACTCAGCACTCTGACACTGTCGCCCAGATGAAGATCGGATGGCTTTAGCTGTTTTGACGGTTTCTTTTCATTTTTCAGTACCAGATTTTTCTCAACGGAAGACATTTTCTCCCGGAGACGGCTCCGTTCCTGTTCCATAGCTTTGGCGTCAATGCCTGCTTTACCGAACTTATTGAAATTTTTAATGGTTGTATCAGCGTATTCCTTAGCTTCCCGCAGGATTGCATGGGCCTGTTCGTTGGCCTCCCGCAGGATCCGTTCCCGGCTGGTGTCCAGGGTGTCCTGTTTCCGCTCCAGACGGGCTTTCAGGGCTTCGATCTCTGCTTTATACCGATTGATCTCTTCCCTCTCTTTTTCAATGGTGACCCGGCTGTGTTCCAGATCGCTGATCAGGGATTCAAAATCTTCATCCTGCTGACTCAGCTGATTTTTGGCTTCCTCAATGATCTCGTCGGGAAGTCCCAGCTTGGAGGAGATGGCAAATGCATTGCTCTTTCCTGGAATACCGATCAGCAGACGATAGGTGGGACGCAGCGTCTCCACATTGAATTCACAGCAGCCGTTTTCCACGCCGGGGGTGGACAGAGCAAAGACCTTCAGTTCGCTGTAATGGGTCGTGGCCATGGTGCGGATTCCCTGCTGATGCAGGCTGGACAGAATGGAGATCGCCAGTGCGGCACCTTCGGTGGGATCCGTTCCTGCTCCCAGTTCATCGAATAAGACCAGTGACCGGGGATCTGCTTTTTTCAGGATCTCCACAATATTTGTCATATGGGAGGAAAAGGTACTTAAGCTCTGCTCGATGCTCTGTTCGTCACCGATGTCGGCAAAGACTTCTTCAAATACAGCAAGTTTTGAGTGGTCAAAAGCCGGAATATGAAGACCGGCCTGTCCCATCAGAGTAAACAGCCCGACTGTTTTTAAAGAAACGGTTTTTCCTCCGGTATTTGGTCCGGTGATGATCAGCAGATCAAAATCTTCTCCGAGTCGGATATCGATAGGAACCACTTTTTTCTTATCCAGAAGAGGATGACGTCCTTTTTTGATATGGATGATGCCTTCCTCATTAAAATCCGGCTCACTTCCGTTGTAGGAACGGGACAGCTGTGCCCTTGCGAAAATAAAATCAAGCTTTGTAAGCAGTGTAAGGTCATCCTCCAGAAGCTCCAGGTATTCTGCCGTCTGTCCGCTTAAATTGGCCAGGATGACTTCAATTTCTTTCTCTTCTTTTAATTCCAGTTCCCGCAGCTCGTTGTTCAGCTTAATCACGGCCATCGGTTCGATAAACAGGGTGGAGCCGGTGGAAGACTGATCGTGGATCATACCCTGGATCTGACTGCGGTATTCCGCTTTGACAGGAAGGCAGTAACGCCCGTTGCGCATGGTGATCACGGCATCCTGCAGATAAGTTCTGGCACTGCCGTTTACCATGGAGGTAAGCTGGGCATGAACTTTGTCATTCATCTGCTTCATGGACCTGCGGATGCTTTTTAATGCAGGACTGGCATCATCACTGATCTCTTCCTCCGAAGGAATGCAGCGACGGATCTCATTTGCCAGTGGAGTGAGAGGCGACAGGGCCTCGAACATCACATCCAGCAGATCCTTTTCACTGTCATCATTTTCTTTCCGGGAATATGCCTTGACACGGTTGCAGGTCTCCAGGAGAGCGCAGATGCGAAGAAGCTCCTGCGGGCTTAAGATACTGCCAATCTCCAGACGCTTCAGGGAACCCCGGATATCAGTAACGCCGGAGAATGACAGACTTCCCTTCTGATAGATCCGGGACAGGGCCAGCGTGGTCTCCGCCTGCAGAGTACGGATCTCCTCAAGATCGGAAGAGGGGAGAAGGTTTCTGCACAGCTCTTTTCCGGGCTGGGAACCTGCCAGTTCCGTCAGCTGACTGATAATTTTATGATATTCTAAAGTTTTTAAAACTTTGGCATTCATGAATGATTCCTCCAGGTATTGGTCGATGGCAACAGTATAACACATTTTCCGGACAGAAGAAAATCTTTTCTTAAATATACCTTGTCCGGGACTATCCCATTTAGTATAATGTGCGGTGAGATCTGAAATGAAACCAAAAGACGCAGATGAGAAAAGGAGAGAACAGGCATGAAATATATAGAAGCGTTGAGAGAGGGTGACCGGCTGAATGATATTTATCTGTGTAAATTCAAACAGGCGGCGGTGACAAAAAACGGAAAGGCATATGAAAATGTCATCCTTCAGGATAAGACAGGAACCATCGATGCGAAGATCTGGGATCCCAATTCCGGCGGGATCGATGATTTTGAAGCGATGGATTACATAGATGTGGTGGGAGATGTGAGCAATTTCCAGGGATCCCTGCAGGTTAGTATCAAAAGAGCCAGAAAGGCCAGAGAGGGAGAATTCGATCCTTCCGATTATCTGCCGGTCAGTGAACGGGATGTGGATGAGATGTATCAGGAGCTTCGCCAGATCCTGGGGACTGTGGAGAACCCCTATCTTTCCAGACTTCTGAATATGTATTTCGGAGAAAATGAAGCATTTGAAAAAGCATTCAAGTTCCATTCCGCAGCCAAAGCGGTCCATCACGGGTTTGTGGGTGGACTTCTGGAGCATACCTTGGGCGTGGTAAAGCTGTGTGTGTATTATACAGAACAGTACAAGGATCTGAACCGGGATCTGCTTCTGACAGCAGCTGCCTTTCATGATGTGGGAAAGATGAAGGAACTGTCGGTATTTCCGGAAAATGATTACACCGATGACGGGCAGCTCCTGGGGCATATCTATATGGGAACAGAGCTTGTGAGAGCCAGCATCCGCCGGATTCCGGATTTTCCCAAAAAGCTGTCCAGTGAGCTGTGCCACTGTATCCTGGCACATCATGGAGAACTGGAATACGGTTCCCCCAAAAAACCGGCACTGATCGAAGCCGTAGCCCTGAACTTGGCGGATAACACCGATGCAAAGATGGAATCCTTTAAAGAGATCCTGAAAGGAGCGGGGGATAATAACGGATGGCTTGGGTATAACCGGCTGTTTGAATCCAATGTGCGCCGGACCGGAAACCAGGGATAGAGAATAGATATCACCTGCAGAACAATGATTTGAAAGAAATCTGATTTATCTGCTTGACAGAACTGATACAATAGTGTACTATGTCAATAGTACACAGATACACGCAAGAACAGGAGGGTACTCATGGAGTTTAATTCGGCACTTCCCATTTACTTACAGGTGGTGACAGCGATCAAACGGGAAATCGTATCCGGCAGAATTGCGCTGGGAGAGAAGCTGCCTTCCGGTCGGGATCTTGCGCTTATGTATACGATCAATCCCAATACAGCCAGCAGAGTCTATAAGGAACTGGAAAGCGAAGGGATCTGTTTTACAAGAAGAGGCCTCGGAACCTTTGTATCAGAGGATCCGGATCTGGTAAAACGGCTGAGGGAGGAAATGGCACAGGAGCTTCTGGAACAGTTCCTGGAGGGAATGAGAAACCTGGGAATCTCTCAGGAGGAAGCAGTGGAATTAATCAGAAAAGGGGATTTGTGATGTTAGAGAGCAGAGAAATCACGAAAAAGTTTGGAAGAAAAACAGCAGTGGATCATGTGACTCTCCGTCTGGAGCCGGGGAAAATTTATGCCATGTTGGGACCCAACGGAAGCGGTAAGACAACATGGATGAAAATGGCAGCGGGACTGGTGAAGCCTACTTCGGGAGAGATGCTTTATAAAGGAGAACCCATCGGGGTAGAGAGCCGTCGGGAGATCGCCTATATGTCTACCGAACCGTATTTTTACTCATGGATGACGGCAAAGGATGTGGGAAAATACTACGAAGATTTCTTTGAGGATTTTTCCATGGAACGATATCAGCAGCTCCTTCAGAGCATGGAACTGACGGAAGACCTGAAGACGAAAGTATTATCCTCCGGTATGATGGCTAAGCTGAAGATCGCTGTGACCATGGCGAGAAAGGCGAAAGTGATCCTGCTGGATGAGCCTCTTAATGGAATCGACCTGATGGCCCGTGATCAGATTATGCGGGCAGTGGTAGAGTCTGCGGCACCGGATGTAGCACTGATGCTTTCCAGTCATCTGGTGGATGAACTGGAACGGGTAGTGGACAGTGCTATTTTTATGAAGGAAAGTCATCTGATCGAGGTCAGTGATGTGGAGAAACTCCGTATCAGACAGGGAAAATCCATTGTGGACCGCTATCGTGAAATCTATGGAAACGGGGGAGAGCAGGTATGTTAAAACTGATGAAATATGAATTTCGGAAAACCATGTTTTCCAAAGCGGTGATTCTGATCCTCACCGCCGTTGCGGAACTTGCATATCTGGTGGGCGTATTCGCAAAAATAGAAGATACCATGGGCCTTGGAATCGCAGGCCTGTTCATGTGTGCCATGATCGGCATTTTCTATATCGGAATCGAAAGTCTGATCGTGTTTCATAAAGATCTGAATACCAAGCAGAGTTATATGCTGTTTTTAACACCCAACAGCAGTTACCGGATCCTGGGAGCAAAAATAGTGGAAAACGGCATTGCCATCTTTGCGGCAGGAGCTTTTTTTGCAGCACTGGCAGTCCTGGATGCGACGATCGGCATCCTGTATATCGGAGGTCTGAAAGAGTTTCTGGATATTCTGGGAGAGGTCGTTAAGAGCATTCAGATCAACATCGATGTACAGCCGGAGCACATTCTGATGACCTTTCTGGCAGGTCTGGCATCCTGGATGATGATGATCGTCACCGGATATCTGGCAATCGTACTTTCCGCTACGGTTCTGGCAGGAAAGAAATTCAGCGGTTTTGCCAGCTTCCTTCTGTATCTTGTAATTTCCTGGATCGGCAGCTGGCTGATGAGCCTCGTGCCGGAGATGCAGAACTTTTATGTACAGTTCGGGCTCATGATCGCAGTGGCATTTGCAATCATTCTTGTCATGTACGCAGTGACGGGATGGATCATGGAGAAAAAACTGAGCGTATAGAGAATATTTCGACATCGGACAGGGGGCAGACTGCCCCCTTTTGACGCATGTTACAGGCTTTCAGAGTTGGAGGCCTGGTATTGATATCAGAAAGAAACCAGTAGAAAGAGGGAAACTATGCTGCAGAAAAACGATGTGATACAGGTTACAATTGAAGATATTGGGTCTGACGGAGCAGGAATCGGTCATGTGGATGGCATGGCGATGTTTGTGAAGGATACGGTGATCGGGGATATCGTAGAGGCTAAGATCATGAAAATGAAAAAGTCCTACGGCTATGCAAGGCTTATGCGGATCCTTACTCCTTCTCCCTGGAGAGTGGAGGCAAAATGTCCCGTGGCCAGACAGTGCGGAGGCTGCCAGATCCAGGAGATGGCTTACGAAGAGCAACTTCGTTTCAAAGAAAACAAAGTCCGCAGCCATCTGATGAGGATCGGAAAATTCGCAGAAATTCCCATGGAGCCCATTGTGGGAATGGAAGACCCGTTCCATTATCGCAATAAGGCCCAGTTTCCCATTGGAACTGATCGGGACGGCAATATCATTGCCGGTTTTTATGCAGGAAGGACCCACAGTATCATCAGTAACCGCCGTTGTTATCTGGGGGTAGATTGGAACGAACAGATTCTGGATAAGGTGCTCGAACATATGAAAGGTCATCACATTTCCGCCTATGACGAAGCCACAGGACAGGGCCTGGTGCGTCATGTGCTGATCCGGTATGGATTTACCACGAAGGAGATCATGGTATGCCTTATCATAAATGGCAGTACCCTGCCTAAATCCGAAGCTCTGGTGGAGAGCCTTTGTACCATTCCCGGCATGACCAGCATCTCACTCAACATAAACCGGGAACGCACCAACGTGATCCTTGGGCGGGAAATAAAACTGCTCTGGGGCAGAACGTATATTGAGGACTACATCGGAGATGTGAAATACCAGATCTCCCCGTTGTCATTTTATCAGGTGAATCCGGTGCAGACGAAAAAGCTTTACAGCCTGGCGATGGAGTATGCCGGTCTGACCGGGGCGGAGACCGTATGGGATCTCTACTGCGGTATCGGCACCATTTCCCTTTTCCTTGCACAGAAGGCAAAGCAGGTCTATGGGGTGGAGATCGTTCCGGAAGCCATCGAGGATGCCAGAAACAATGCCGCCATCAACGGCATCACCAATGCAGAGTTCTTTGTGGGAAAGGCTGAGGAGGTGCTGCCGGAGTATTACGCCACCTATGAAAAAGAACACGCAGGAGAAAAGGCGTATGCCGATGTGATCGTGGTGGACCCGCCCAGAAAGGGTTGTGATGAAGTCCTGCTGAATACGATTCTGAAAATGCAGCCGAAAAAAGTGGTGTATGTAAGCTGTGACAGTGCGACCCTGGCCAGGGATCTTCGTATCTTGTGTGACGGAGGATATGAACTGGTGCGGTGCAGAGCGGTGGATCAGTTTCCGATGACGGGGCATGTGGAGACGGTTGTTTTGATGTCAAGAGTGAACACACCTGACTAAATAAATCCTTATAATATAAGGCTTTTTCAAGGTTAAACGTTAAATAGTACGACAAAACTGGAAAAGCCTTCTTTTATTTTGCTCCAGATGGGTTTTGTGGGAACATATCCACTGATTTCCCCCGAGTAATCGTTAAATTGTGAACACCCCTGCAAACGATAGGGTTTCAAATCAGCGTGGGTATAAAAGTAAACGTTAAAAGGTGAACACCCCCTAAAAGCGCTATTTCTATGCATAGAAAAAACAGGCTGATGAGGAATTCCCCATCAACCTGTACTGATTTTATAAACCCATATACTTCTTGAATGCCGCTTCAATGTCGGCTCTTGGTGTGCAGACAGAACGGTACCCTCCGAAGCCCAGAAGAGGGCATACATCCTGGCGCTGCAGCACCAGGGTCGAGCATGGCCCAGGTGCATGTGATGCTCCGACAGTCAACGAGCAGGAACTTCAGATGGCTACGGTGAAGGCTATAAACATGGTTGTCGGATGCCAGGCATCCATGATGGACCTGTTGAAGCGGAACATTCTTAGTGTCCTTGAGAAAGACGATACCGATGAGAGGCTGACGGCCATCAATGAACTTCTTGCACAGAAGCAGAAGGAACTGGTAAGTATGGCCCAAGCCAAGAAGGATTACTCGTCACTGGCGGATGAGGTGGATGACCTTCGGGAGCAGAGGCAGTCGGTTCTGGTTTAAAAGGCCAGGATTGAAGGTCGGAAGAAACGAATAAATGAGATGGAGACGTTCCTTTCTTCTCAGAGCGTGGAACTGACCGAGTACGACGAGAAGATGGTGCGGCTATACATTGAACGCATCACGATATATGACGACAGGTTCACGATCTCCTTCAAGGCGGGTATCGACATAGACATCCAAAGGTAAAGAGCAAACATTGATATTCAGGCAGGGCTTCGGTCCTGCCTTTGTCGTAGTATGGGTATACTTGACAGCCGGAATATAATATAAACTGTAAACGAACTACGAGATTAAATCAAAGAGAGATAAATCGTAGTTTGTAACGAAGATATTTGCGATGAAAGGAATTAAGATTGAGTTATTGGGGAT